>CAZPBP010000070.1:0-6428 GCA_964584845.1 uncultured Hippea sp. | reverse complement strand
TGGCGCATAATCTCTTATGCGTTCCTGCATTACGATTTTTTTCATCTTGCTGTAAACGCTGTTTTTATCTATATTTTCGGTAATGATCTTGAGATGAAAATCGGACACGGACAATATTTTTTACTGTTTATATCGGCTTCAGCGGCAAGTGTTCTCTTTTATTCATTTTTTAACAGCAATTCATCAATTCCGATAATAGGAGCAAGCGGAGCAATAAGTGCAATAGTAGCCGGATATATATATTATTTTGCAGCCCAAAAGATTAGATATTTCAGATTGAATCCATTTATACATCATTTTTCAAGAATTTTCATTCTACTTTTTGTTGCAATTTGGTTTGTAATTCAGTATATAGACAGTATAATGGCGTTTACCGATAAAACCGATGCCGGATGGTTGATTCATGTCGGCGGATTTATGTACGGGCTTCTGTTTTCGGCAATTTTTAGCAGAAAATATTAAGGAGGGCAATTGTTATATCAGGATATACTCATAACATTGCATAATTATTGGAAGGAGAACGGGTGTATAATATTACAACCTTATGATATAGAGGTTGGAGCCGGAACTTTTCATCATGCAACATTTTTCGGCGTGCTGGGAAATAAACCGTGGAGATGTGCGTATGTGCAGCCTTCGCGCCGCCCGACCGACGGTCGCTATGGAGATAACCCCAACAGATTGCAGCATTATTATCAATATCAAGTTATTTTGAAACCTTCACCGATTGATTCACAGGAGCTTTATCTTAAAAGCCTTGAGGCGCTTGGAATAGAGACAAAAAAGCATGATATAAGGTTCGTGGAGGACAACTGGCAATCACCGACGCTTGGAGCATGGGGGCTCGGATGGGAGGTTTGGCTTGACGGAATGGAAATCAGCCAGTTTACCTATTTTCAGCAGGTTGGCGGAGTTAATCTCGATCCCATATCATGCGAGTTGACATACGGGACAGAAAGAATCGCGATGTATCTTCAGAAAAAACACTCGGTATTTGATATCAAATGGAGCAAAGATTACAGTTATGGAGATATTCATATTCAGGATGAAAAGATATACTCAAAATATAATTTTGAGATAGCTGATATTGACATGCTCTTCAGACTTTTTAACGAATATGAAAATGAAGGATTAAGACTGATTGATGCCGAGCTTGTGAAACCGGCTTATGATTGCTGCATAAAATGCTCTCATCTGTTCAATCTCCTTGATGCCAGAGGAGCAATTAGCGTCACCGAAAGAACCAATTACATAAGGCGTGTCAGAAAGCTTGCCATAAGTATAGCGCAGAAATATGTAGAGCCGGAGGCGTAAATGGAGTTGTTTTTAGAAATATTGACTGAAGAATTACCGGCAAGTGAGGTTATCGGTTTTGAGGATGCCGGCAGAGACTATTTTAAAAATCTATTTGAAAAAAATGACATAGAAGCCGATTCGGTAAAATTTTATTTTACTCCGAGAAGAATAGTCTTATCGGCTGAGCTTAAGCCGTATAGAAAAAAGATAAGCAAACTAATTAGGGGTCCGCGTTCACCCCTTACGGTAGAAGGAAAATTTTCAAAGACGGCGGCCGGTTTTGCTAAAGGACTTAAAATCGACCCGGATACGCTTACGGAAAAGAACGGCAGTATATGGGCTGAGAAGGTAACAGGCGGAGAACCGGTAGAACCGTTCCTTACAAATATTATCGTTAGCTTTATCAACGGATTTCCGTTTAAAAAACGAATGCGATGGACAGGAGAAGGTATTACGTTTGTGAGACCTGTGCATCAGACGGTTTGTCTTTATGCGGGAAAGAAACTGGATCTTCGGATTAAGCAGATACCGACCGTATTATCTACAACCGGACACAGATTTCTCGCATCTGAATCATTCAAGATAGACAGTTTTAAGCAGTATAAAGAACAACTTAGAGAAAGAAAGGTTATTTTAGAGAATGAAGAAAGAAAAAGAATGATTGAAGAATCTTCTGTCGAAATAGCAAGGCAATTCGGAGGAGAGCTGCTGAAAGATGAGGAACTTGTGCAGGAGAATGCGGCGCTCGTTGAACATCCGTTTGCAGTCGGGGGAAATTTTCACAGACTGTTTCTAAAGCTGCCGAAAGAGATTCTCATCACATCAATGAAGAACCATCAGCGTTTTTTTGCAATGACCGATTCGGACGGAGAGCTTATGCCATATTTTGTAGCTATATCAAATATTCCTCAATCGCATATTATAAGAGAGGGATTTGAGAAAGTACTGGCCGCCCGCTTTACGGATGCGCTCTTCTTTTTTGATGAGGACAGAAAGATCCCGTTTGAGAAATTCGGAGAGAAATTGTCAAAGATTGTTTTTCATAAAGCTCTGGGTTCGGTTGCAGAGCGAGTAAAACGTATTGAAGATATCTCTCTCTTTATATCCAAAATCGCTTCCATCGGAAAAGTCGAATATATCGCCAAAGCCGCCGGGCTTTCCAAGAATGATCTCGTTACTGAAATAGTTGGAGAATTTCCGGAGCTTCAGGGAATAATGGGAAGAATATACGCTGAAGATGAGCACAAAGAAATCGCACAGGCAATTGAAGAGCAATATCTTCCTAAGGGTGCCGGATCTCCGCTTCCTGAAACTGAAGTCGGAATCGTTTTGGCATTGGCGGAAAAGTTTGAGCTTTTGACATCTATCGGTTCGGTTGAAATGCCGACCGGAGGCGCAGATCCGTATGGACTCAGAAGAGCGGCAATCGGCATCATACGGATTTTGCTTGATAAAAAGATCGATATAAATATAGATGAAATTTTTGATTTCTCGTATGATATTTTAAAAAATAGAAAGAAAAACGATGTCAATAAAATAAAACAATTCTTTAACGAACGTCTTAAGGTTATTCTCGCCGGTATCGGTATAAATTATGATATTATTGATGCGGTAAGCTGCCGCCCGATCAGCGAAGGAAAGGCGGCAAACTGTTTTGACAGCTGCCGCAGGGCAAAGGCAATAGAGCGGTTTCTCAAAACAGGCAAAGATAAAGCACTTCTTTTCAAAAGAATTGCTCATATTGTTCCCAAAGATTTTGTACCCTCTAAAATCAGACAAGATCTGTTCTCAGAGCCTGAAAAAGAAGTTTACGACAACTACAAAATAATTAAAGAAAAATTCGCGCTGAATCAGTCAAAAAAAGAGTATTTATCGAATATAAATATTCTGGCCGGTTTATCGGATATTATAGATCAATTTTTCAATAATGTTATGGTTATGGATAAGGATCCTGTCCTGAGAAATAACAGATTGACAATTCTCTACGGACTCAAGCAGCTTCAGGATCAAATTGCAAACTTTGAGTTAATTAATATATAGAAATACAGGAGAATTTATGCCGCTTAATATAAAAGAAGAAGAAGCAGGACTTACATTCGAAGATGTACTGCTTCTTCCCAGCTATTCTGAGATTATGCCGAGCGATGTTGATTTGTGTGTGTCAATTGGGGAAGGGTTGAGGTTGAATACTCCGATAATTTCTGCCGCTATGGATACTGTAACTGAATATGAGATGGCCATAAGTATGGCAAGAGAAGGCGGTTTCGGAGTTATACATCGCAATATGTCGATTGATGAACAGGCATTTCAGGTTGAGAGGATAAAAAAAAGCGAAAGCGGCATGATTATCGACCCTATAACGGAAAAGAAAGACGCACCAATCAGCAAAGCAATTGCAATTATGAAGCAATATCATATATCCGGAGTACCGATTACGAATGAGGACGGCAAGCTTCTTGGAATTATAACGAATAGAGACATAAGATTTGAGAGAAATTACGATGTTCCTATAAAGGATGTCATGACAAAGTCTCCGCTTGTGACTGCTCCGTTAGGAACAACTCTGGAAGAGGCGATAGGCTATCTGAAGAGTCACAAAGTTGAGAAGCTGCCTGTGGTGGATGAGAACTATCATCTGAAAGGACTAATCACCATAAAAGATATTGATAAGAGAGAAAAATACCCTAAGGCCTCAAAAGATTCGCACGGCAGATTAATTGCCGCAGCTGCTGTCGGAGTTTCAGATTATAAAGAACGCGCAAAGCGACTTGCGGACGCAGGGGTTGATATTCTCGTTATTGATTCCGCTCATGCTCATTCAAAAGGAATATTGAACATAACCGATTATCTTAAAAATGCTTATCCGGAAATTGTTATAGTAAGCGGAAATGTCGCAACCGCCGAAGGAACAGAGAGTCTTATCAAAGCCGGATGCGATATAATTAAAGTAGGTATCGGTCCAGGATCAATCTGCACAACGCGAATTGTGGCCGGCGTAGGCGTGCCGCAGCTTAGTGCAATAAACAAGTGTGCAGAAACGGCGGCAAAATATGGAAAAAAAATAATTGCCGATGGAGGAATAAAATATTCAGGAGATGTTGTTAAGGCATTTGCTGCAGGAGCCGACATTGTGATGCTGGGTAACCTTCTTTCCGGAACGGAGGAGAGTCCGGGAGAATCTATAATATATCAGGGAAGGAAATATAAAACATACAGGGGAATGGGATCGCTTGGCGCTATGAAGCAAGGAAGCGACCGCTATTTTCAGGAAGATAAAAAGAAGCTTGTACCTGAGGGTATAGAAGGAAGAGTGCCGTATAAAGGAACGGTAAGCGATGTGATGTTTCAGCTCACCGGCGGTGTGAAAGCGGGAATGGGTTATGTAGGTGCCGATTCAATAGATAAACTCAGACGAATTGCAACATTTGTCAGAATAACAACCGCCGGGCTCAAAGAAAGTCATGTTCATAATGTAATTATTACAAGAGAGGCGCCTAACTATCAAATATAATAAAAACAGCAGTAAATTCCGCTATGCGTTAATTAGGTATAACGCTATTTTGATAGTTGTGGCGGGACTGTTCATATTTTTATTTTCCTCGTCAGGTTCCCCTTCCATTGATGTTTATTTTTCTCCCAATGATCATGTCAGAACTCATATAATCGGTGCGCTTGATAAGGCAAAAGCGAGTGTAGATATCGCGATGTTCAGCTTTACCGACAGACCTCTTGCGCAGAAAATAATAAAATTGTCAAAACAGAAAGTAATCATCAGGGTGCTTTTGGACACTAAGAATGCCGTCGGCAATATATACAGCAAGGCGAAATATCTAACTAATCATGGGGTAAATGTAAAATATGCAGCCGCAATCTCACTTTATGGTATAGATGGAATTATGCATAACAAATTTGCCGTAATAGATAAAAAAACCGTTCTCACCGGCTCTTACAACTGGACTGCATCGGCAAATTCAAGAAATAATGAAAATATGCTCATTATTCATGATAAGCGGATTGGAACGCTTTATGAGAAAGAGTTTGTACGGTTGTGGAAAAACGGAACAAAAAAGATTAAACAGAAAAAACCCGATGTTGTAAAAACCAGAGAGCAAATCAAAAATCATATAGGAAAAATTGTTATTCTTGATGGCACAATAAAAAGAATCAGAAAAGGCCGAAAAGCCGCATTCGTCTATCTTAAAAATATAGGACGTTTCAAGATAGTTGTTTTTGATATGGAAGATATTCAATGGAAAGCCGGCGACAGTGTAAAGTTTCTTGTTTTAATAGAAAAAAGCAACAGGTATGGACTTGAAGGAATATTCCAACAACAGTAGCAATAAAAGGCTTTTGAGACTTCTCGATGCAAATTTCAACAGAGCAAGAGAAGGAATGCGTGTTATTGAGGATATTTACCGCTTTTGCTATGAGGGTCAGCGGGAAAATATTTTGATACTCAAAAAATTCAGACACAGTCTAACTGAATGCGAAAAAGAGTATAGAATCAGGTTACCCTTGCTTCAGTCAAGAGACACCGAAAATGACTGCGGCACCGAAATAACACTAAAGGGTGAGGTTTCAAGAGTCGGGTTAAGCGATGTTGCTGCCGGGAATTTTAAAAGGGTTGAAGAATCGCTCAGGGTTATTGAGGAGATAGGAAAACTTTTGCTGCCGGAATTGACTATCAAGATAAAATCTCTGCGATACGGTTGTTATGAAATTGAAAAGTCTCTTGTTAGGGAGGAGAAGTGATCGCAATAGGACTTATAAGAGAGAATATCGACTATGTTAAAAAACAGACAGAGAAGCGCTTTCACTACAAAATTGATTGGGATATGATTGTTGCGCTTGACAAAGAGTTTCTTGAAATAAACAAGATACTTGAACGACTTCAGCATAAGGCTAAGGTTAATGCGAAACTGTTTAAGCTGGTTGCGGGCGACAGAAAAAAGATTGATGAACTGAAACAAAACAATAAACAGATAAAAGAGCAGATCAGGCAGATAAAGGAGCAGGCAGTGTCAAAAAAGGCTGTACTTAAAGGGATGCTTATGGAGATACCCAACCTGCCTGATGAAACGATTCCGGTCGGCAAAGATGAGTCGACAAACCGAGTGGTAAAAAAATGGGGA
>CAZPBP010000069.1:0-6475 GCA_964584845.1 uncultured Hippea sp. | reverse complement strand
AAACGCGGAGAAAGAGGCGTTTCGCCGTTTTTTATACCTATGTCTATTTCCAATATGTCGGCATGCAGGGTATCAATGAAATATAATTTCCAGGGACCCAATTTTTCTGTTGCGACTGCCTGTGCAACCGGCACTCATTCTATCGGTTTGGCAGCAAGATCCATACAATGCGGAGACGCCGATATTTTTGTGACAGGCGGTTCCGAATCGACAATTACTCCGCTGTCGCTTGCCGGCTTTACTGCTTCAAAAACACTTTCTGCGCGTAATGACAAGCCTGAGATAGCCTCAAGACCGTTTGATAAAGATAGAGACGGGTTTGTTATGGGTGAGGGCGCCGGAATATTGGTGCTCGAAGAGTATGAGCGCGCAGCTAAAAGAGGTGCTCACATATACGCAGAAATCATAGGATTTGGTATGAGCGGAGATGCATATCATATAGTTGCACCTTCACCGCATGGCAAAGGTGCGGTATTGGCAATGAAAAAGGCACTGAAGGACGCTGAGATAGCGACAGGAGATGTTGAGTATATAAACGCTCATGGCACCTCTACGGTTATGAATGATATTTACGAAACGGAAGCAATTAAGTCTGTATTCGGCAAAGACGCGAAACGGTTGATGATCAGTTCGACAAAATCCGCCACAGGTCATCTTCTCGGAGCGGCAGGCGGCATAGAAGCTGTTTTTAGCGCTATCGCTATTGACAAATCCATTCTGCCTCCTACAATAAACCTTGATAATCCCGATCCGCAATGTGATCTGGATTATATTCCCAAAACAGCGAGGAGAATAAAGGTAGATATTGTGATGAGCAACTCTTTCGGGTTTGGTGGTACAAATGCTGTATTGCTTTTTAGGAGAGTATAAGGGCCCATGGCTCAATTGGTTAGAGCAACCGGCCCATAACCGGTTGGTTCCAGGTTCGAGTCCTGGTGGGCCCACCAAAACAGATGTCTGTATTGATTGATGATCTAATAATATCTCTTGAAAAAAAATTTCCTCCGAATCTATCTGCCGAATGGGATAGGTCGGGATGGCAATATAAGGGAAACAATGAAAATACAAAATCAATAATTATCTGTCTTGATGTTACGAAAAGAAGCGTGGAAACGGCAAAAAAAAATCAGGCAAATTTGATTCTCTCGCACCATCCCATTATGTTCAATATGCCGGATTTTCTGGACTATAGATTATATCCGGCATCAGCTCTTACGGAATCTATTGGTTCCAATATCAATATCTATTCACTTCACACCAATATAGACGCTGCGTCGGGAGGTATGAACGATTATCTCGCAGTACTGTTCGGAATGAAAAAGATCGAAATACCTCAAGTCTCAGGATGTTCCGATAAAGACTTGAGCTTCTCAAGGATAGGAATAATACAACCGGTCGGATTTGATGAAATAATACAAAGATGCTGTAAAATATTTGATATACATTCATTGAAGCTGGTCGGCAGCAGCTCTTCAATTATAAAACGACTGCTTGTAGTATCAGGTTCGGGAAGTTCCATCATCAGGAAATTAGACCCAAAATCTTTTGATCTGGCCATTACCGGCGATCTAAAATATCATGATGCACTGTTTTTCAGAGAGAACGGCTACTGCGTACTTGATATCGGTCATTTTATAGAACAAAAACTTTTTACGGAAATCATACAAAATTATTTGGAGGAAATTTATGGAAATCGATTATTATATATTAAATCAATTGAAGAAAACTGTTTGAAAGGGGTTGGTAGTGAATCAAACAATTAAAACGCTTTTAGAAATACAGGAAATCGATAAACTTGTTCATAAACTAAAAGAAAATATTAGAACAATGGATGCCGGTGTTAAGACGAAGGAGAACGTTATCAAGATACTCATAAAAGAACTTGAGGAAATTGATGCAAAAATCGACACCTTGAAAGAAGACAGAGAATATAATGAGCAGCTTGTCGAAGATAAAAATGATCAAATTAAAGCACTGAACAATAAAAGTTCGCTTATAAAAAACACAAAAGAACAAAAGGCTTTAGAAGTTGAAATGAGTATGGCAAATACGTCGGTAGAAAAAATAGAGGACCAAATAGTATCACTGCTTTCCGATATTGATACATATATAGAAAAGAAGGATGCCAAGCAGAAAGAAGTGGATTCTCTGAAAGCTGAATACGAACTATTGAGCAAAACTACCGATAAGGAAATAAAAAAAATTACCGGTGCCATTAATAACTATTTAAAGAAAAGGTCAGGCCTTTTTAACAACATTGATGACGCAACTACAACACAGTATGAAGAGATAAACAGATGGGCAGAAGGAAATGTTATGTCGGAAATAAAATCAGAATCGTGCATGGGATGTTTCTTGATGCTGCCTCCACAGGTATCGGCAACCGTTATGGAAACCGAACAACTGGTATTTTGTCCCAACTGCGGCAGAATACTTTACATATATGACGAATCTTGAAAAAGACCGGATAGCGTTTCAAGATCCTTTTTGTATGCACTGAGCCCTCCTGGAGTTTCCAAAATCATCGGCAAGACAGTCAAACGACTGTCATTAAGCAAAAATCCAAATGCATCGGTACCGATAAACCCTTCTCCTATATTTGCATGTCTGTCAACCCTGCTCGCAAATTTGGTTTTTGAATCGTTTATATGAAATGCTTTAAGATATCTCAAACCGACAATATTCCCGAATCTGTCCATTGTTTCGTTATAGCTCTTTTTGTTTCTGATGTCATAGCCTGCAGCGAAAATATGGCATGTGTCTATGCATACGCCTATTGATTTATCACTTGTGAGCTCAATTATTTTTGCAAGATGTTCGAATTTATACCCTACATTGGTGCCCTGACCGGCAGTAGTTTCAATCAGAATCATCAGATTGTTTTCACTCGGATTCTCTTTTAATATGGTCGATTTAAGAGAGTCGGAAATGAGTTTTAGGCAGGCATTATCTCCTATTCCAAGATGACTTCCGGGATGGAAAATAAGATATTCGGCGCCAAGCCTTTTTGCGCGCTTGATCTCATCTGAAAATGCTGCAGCAGCGCGTCCTCTTTTTGCCTCATCCGGATTGCCCAGGTTTATCAAATAAGAATCATGTATCAATAGATACTCTATTTTACCTGTTTTACGTTTCTCAATAAAATTTTCAGCCGCCTGATCGGTTATATCGGACGCACTCCAGCGCATCTGATTCTTTGAAAAGATCTGTATGGCATGACATCCCAGAATTTTTGCCTGTTTTATTGAATTTTCAAAACCGCCCGAAATGGAGACATGAGCACCCAAAAACGGTCTTTGCAATATATCTTTTTTGTTCATTATGAAATATAATTGTACTATCTTAAGGAAATAATTCAAGAATATGAATGATTATCCCAACTTTTATAGGATATAAATATTGCATAATAGTAAAATATTATTATTATTTAAGCATGAGAGAGAATAAAAGTTTAGAAATTGTTTCACCAATCTGCAGTATTGAGGATATTGAGATGCTGGAGAATTGTTCAGACGGTTTTTATTTCGGAATGGCCGGTTTTAGTCATTCTTACAAAAGTTTTGAAATTAAGAAACAGGAGATAGAAGGTTTGCGTAAAGCGACATCGAAAAAGCTTTACTGCGCTTTCAACAGGATGCCTTATGCGGCAGATGAAGAACTATTTCTGAAAAATATTTCAGCTGTTTCAGAGTTTGTAGATGCGGTTATAATCCAGGACGCAGGACTGATAAATTCGGTTGCAAAGCTATTACCTGTTCATCTCTCAGTAGGAGTTTCCGTTATAAATTACCGGGAAGCCGTATTTTATAAGAATATAGGTGCCTCAAGAGTAATCGTTCCGCCATCTGTAATGCCGGATGAAATAGCGGCTATCTCATCCGTTTTAGATGTAGAAGTTTTTGTTTCAGGCAGTCTATGCAAAGCTCTTCAGATGGGCAAATGCTGGTGGGACAGCTACGAGAGAAAAAGCAGTGCCAAACGATTTGGAGTTTGCAGTAAACCGTGTGAACATATTACGGGATTGACCGTTATGGGAGATAATTTGGAATTTATAAAAGCGATAGTCTCGTCGGGGGCTAAATCTCTAAAGATTGCCGGAAGAGGCAATATCAAAGAAGTGGCAGAGAATTGCAAAAAAATAGGGGGCATAATAGCATGAAATTAGCGACTCATATTGCAACCGCAAAAACCTTAACCGATAGGGCAATTAAAAATTTTGATACAATATATCTCGGGGATCCGACATGCCCAAAGCTTCCAGGAAACATATCCGGCGGAAACGATCTTAATGAAGCTGTTGATAAAGTTAAAAAATTAGGAAAAAAATGTTATTTATCTCTGTATGCTGTGCCGAGAACCGATGATTTTAAATGGATAGAGACTTTAATAGAAAAAGCCGAAAAATTGCCTATAGACGGTTTTGAGATCCACAATATGGGGTTGCTGCGTCTGATAAAATCAAAAGATATTCATGCCGGTCTATTTATAAATCTCTATACAAAGCAGACAGCTGATTTATTGAAACAGTTCGGCGTCAGCAGGGTATTTCCCAATCCCGAGCTTGCGCTTGAGGAGATTGACATAATTAAAAAATCGGTTCAAATCACTATGCCGATCAACGGCAATATTCCTCTTGGTATTTCTGATCACTGCTTTTTTATCGATGAACTGAAAATGGACGGAAGCTGCGAAACTTTGTGCCGAACTCCTATGTGGCTCAAACAGGATGAATGGCAATTGGGAAACATAGGAAGGGCTCCTATATCAGGATATGAGCTATGCATGGCTGAATATATGAGTGATCTGCTCAGATCAGATTATCAATTTTTTTATATTTATAGTTTTAGAAGAGATGAGGTATATTTGGAAACCGCCTCATCAATATACAGAGATCTGGCCAAAGGGAAAATTGACGAGGTCTATGCCGTAAGAGAACTGTCTTTGCTTTCCAAGTTTGGAATATGCAATGGATATTTCTTTAAACAATCAGGATATAAATATATTTCGAAACGGAATAAGGAGGCAATATGACAACAAAGCTGCTGGCTCCAGGTGGAAATCTTGAGATGGCTGTGGGAGTTTTGGAAAGAGGAGCAGATGCCGTATATGTAGGGGCGCGAGGCTGGAGTAGAAGAACTGAAAATTATGAAATGAGCAGTAAGGATATAAAAACCCTTGCCCGATACGCATCCGTCCACAACAAAGAGGTAAGAGTTGCCTTTAATACCATAGCTTCATCAACTGAGTTTCCTTTGATGCTCAAAACGATAGAAGAGCTTAGCTCATACGGCATAGAAGGAGTTATAATGACCGATCCGGGTGCAATGAGTTTGATACGAGACCGGTTTCCCGACCTTGAAATTCATGCCAGCGCCGGAGCAAATATTATCAACGAAAATGATATAAAATTTTACAGGGCAGCCGGTGCAACATGCATAGTGGCGCCATGCAATATTACTATGGATGAAATTAAATTTATTCAGGACGATCTGAATCTGAAACTTGAGATTTTTCTCCATTCAAACAACTGCTTTACATATTTGGGAAAATGCACCATGAGCAGCTATATAAAACAGGATTGGCATATTGAAAACGGAAAAAACCGATTCTTCGGCAGCCCCAACAGAGGAGGGCACTGCAACAGAATATGCCAAATTGCATGGGAGAGCGACAAAACAAGTGTCAAGATGGCTAATGAAGCATTTTTGCTGCTTAATACAATTCCTGTAGCGCTTCAAAACGGTGTAAGTTATCTCAAAGTACAAGGAAGAGAATATGGTAATTCATTAATTTTCGATATGATCTCATTTTATAGAGAGGTTATTGATAAATGTAAAAACGGTGAGAGCGATCTGTCCGGTTATCTCTTCAAACTTAACGAATTGTCAAAAAGAAGGGATGTAGAAAGAGATATGAGAACGGCCGGATTGCTCAAAATAGCGAAATCAAACTCAGAAATTAAAAGGATTGAAATTTAATGAAAAATAAAAAAATAGTTACTCAAACCGAAAAGTTTATAGAGCTTGCAGAAAAAGAAACCAACAGCGATATAAAATGTCTCTCCGATATTATGAAAAAACATATCAATAGAATTTCCAATCCGTCGCAGGAAGACATAGAAAAGGCACTTGTTGATATAGCTGTGAAGCTTCCGACAGAGGAAATACTTCTTTCCGCCTGCGGTTATCCCGATTGGCGCTGCAGCAGCTGTTCATTCGGCATATATCTTCCTGAAAGTGACAAAAAGATCAATGACAGACCTATATGCCTTGTCTGGATAAGCTTTTTTAAGAAAAATTTGGTGACTCGTTCTAAGCATTAGACGGTACCTTAAGCAAAATCTTTCTCTTTTTTTATCTTTATGCACATTGGAAATTTAGGCGCTTCCGGCAAATATGTGGAAAAGCGAAATGTTAAATCGTGATTCGTGAATAGTTGACACAAGAGAAGAGAGATTGCTTCGTCACTGCGTTCC
>CAZPBP010000068.1:0-6564 GCA_964584845.1 uncultured Hippea sp. | reverse complement strand
GAGCACAACCTTGCCAAGGTTGGGGTCGCGGGTTCAAATCCCGTTTCCCGCTCCAAGATCAATCTTTTGTATGTACAAATATGCACAGAGGGAGATGGCGGCATAGCCAAGTGGTAAGGCACGGGTCTGCAAAACCCTGAACCTCGGTTCGAATCCGGGTGCCGCCTCCAAAATATCGTTTTTATAATTTTCTAATTAAAAGATAATTACAATACACGTAAAATAAGATAAATGACAGTAAAATCATTTGAGGGGTTTTTATGAACAAATCTATCGAGTCTATTGAGCAGCTGCAAAATAAAAAGGTTGCGGAACTTTACGAGATCGCAAAACAACTTGATATTCCGCTTCGTCGCGGAATGAGAAAGATAGAAATTGCAGCTCAGATCAGCAAAGCATTATCTCCAGAGGACCAGGAGGGTCAGGCAAACGGAGTACTTGAAATTCTTCAGGACGGCTTTGGATTCTTAAGAAGTTACAAAAATAACTATCTTCCCGGGAAAAACGATATATACATATCTCCCATGCAAATAAGAAAGCTGCATTTAAAAAGCGGAGACCTTGTATCGGGCGCAATCAGGCCTGCGAGAGAAGGAGAAAAATATGCCGCTCTTGCAAAAATTAATTTTGTCAACGAAATAGTTTTAGATCCAAATGTTAGAAGAGCTGATTTTGACAATCTTACACCACTGTATCCGGAAGAACGGCTCATGCTTGAAACAGAAAGCGACAATTTTGCCATGCGTATCGTAGATATGCTGATGCCTCTTGGAAAAGGTCAGAGAGGCATGATAGTGGCACCTCCGCGTACGGGAAAAACCGTTATATTAAAAAATATAGCAAACAGCATTACACATAACCATCCGGAGGTTAAACTTTTTATTCTTCTCATCGATGAGAGGCCGGAAGAAGTAACCGATATGCAGCGTTCAGTTGATGCTGAAGTTATAAGCTCAACATTTGACGAATCTCCAAATCGCCACGCCCAAGTGGCGGAAATTGTACTGGAAAGAGCTAAACGTCTCGTAGAAAACAAGACGGATGTTGTTATACTCCTGGATAGCTTAACCCGTGTGGCAAGGGCGTACAATGCCATAATACCGCCTTCGGGCAAAGTTTTGACCGGAGGTCTTGATGCAAACGCACTTCATAAACCTAAACGGTTCTTCGGAGCCGCAAGAAACATCGAGGAAGGCGGAAGTTTGACAATTATTGCAACTGCTTTAATAGACACAGGCTCAAGAATGGATGATGTGATATTTGAAGAATTCAAGGGAACCGGCAATATGGAAATGCATCTTGATAGAAGAATTTCCGACAAAAGAATATTCCCGGCTATAGATATCACAAAATCGGGAACGAGGAAAGAGGAACTTCTTATAGAACATAATAGTCTTCAAAAAATATGGCTTCTCAGAAAAATGCTTTCGGATATGAGTTCAGTTGATGCTATGATATTTTTGTTGGATAAACTGAAGAAAACAAAGAATAATAGTGAATTTATGGATATGATGAATAGATAATAACAAGTTTTGAAGATTAGACTAAATATGTTCAGCAATATAAAATTGATACCTGCTCCAATGGCATCTCTTACAGATCTGCCGCTTAGAGAAATCTATATAGAATTCGGCGCAAAGGTTGTAGTATCTGAAATGATTTCATCTGAAGCACTTTATTACGGCAAGCCTTCTGATCTTTTAATCAAATCGCTTTCCCAGCATGATCATTTCGATGGAAACTATATTTTCGGTGCCCAGATTTTTGGTTCCGATGAAAGGAAAATGGTGGATGCGGCTTGCTTCATTTCGCAATTTCCTGTTGATTTCATTGATATAAATGCAGGATGCCCTGTTAAAAAAGTAATATCTCAACATTCCGGAGCATACCTTATGAAAAATTATGAGAGGCTTTTCGATATCTGCGAAGCGGTAAAAGCATCGACATCACTGCCCATAACGGTAAAAATCCGCATAGGACTTACAAAGATTGCCGACAATATTACGGAGATTTGTAAAAAGCTTGAATCAATAGGCATATCGGCTTTATTTGTTCATGCGAGAACAAGAGATGAATGGTTTTCGGGCGAATGTCACTGGGATATTTTAAAAAAAATAACATCGGCAATCAGTATACCTCTGTTTGCCAATGGAAGCATAGACAGTAAAGATTATTCGGATACCGTTATCGACAAAACATCGGCAAACGGAGTTATGATAGGAAGATATGCCGCTCAGGCGCCATGGATTTTTTCAAGCTGGGCAGGAAAATCTCTTAAAATTGATAGAAAATTTGTTGCAGAAATTATGATTAAACATCTCGCGACAGCAGAATCTTTATATGGAGAATATGCCGCAACAAAGCTTCGAAAACAACTTATGCTCTATTCTTATAAATTTTCAAACTCAAAACAATTTAAAATTTCGATTTGCAATTCCTCAAGTGTAAAAGAAACTTTGAGTGCTATAAAGCGTTGGCAAAATGCGGCTTAAAATTTCAGCCGTAGAGTATCTGAATTCATACCCGCTTTATAAAACGTTAGACAGCAGCATTTTTGAAATTAGCCTTGACTATCCGGCGGTCTGTTCAAAAAAGCTTGCCGACGGCCTGGTAGATATTGGTCTTATTCCTATTATGGGCTACAGAAACAGCTATTTTATCATTCCTGATATAGCAATAGGATCCGACAGCCGGGTAAAAAGCGTATTATTGATGCTGAATAAACCGATTGAGCATTGCAATACTATCTCAATCAGTCCTCATTCAGTGAGTTCAAATATTATTGTTCAGATTATTGCCAAAGAATTTTTAAAAGCAGAGCAGTTGAAATTCGGAAGCTTTGATAAACCCGACGGGAAGATAGTCATTGGAGATGAGGCTCTAAAAATTTATAAACAAGGTAATTCTATAATTTATGATGTGGCAAAACTATGGAAACACTACACCGGATTGCCGACGGTATTCGCTTTTTGGGCTTCGAATAAGGTTATTCCGGGAAAGATTATGAAATTGCTCAGCAAGGCTAAACAGGATGGAATCGATCAAATAAGCAGATTTGCCAGGGAATTTTCGATAGAAAACAGATATGCAGATGTCGATTTTTTTGAAGATTATCTGAGAAACTCCATCTGCTACGCTCTTGATAAAGCTCAGAAACAGGCTATAGAACTTGAATATGAACTGGCATATAAATATGGATTAATAGGCAAAATGAAGCCTAAATTTTTATGAAATATGGTGCAAAATGGATTTTACCGGTAGAAGGAGATCCAATAGAAAACGGTTCAATTGAGATTAAAAACGGGAAGATAATCAAAATCAGCAGAAAAGCAGACGGAAAAGTATTGGATTTAGGAGAGGGTATAATAATGCCTGCTCTTATAAATTCTCATACTCATCTGGAAATGCCCGAAATTGATACAGTTTCCCGAAGCGGATTTATGCCATGGCTGAATTCATTTCTGAAATCTGTAAAAGTCATGAACAAAGCTGATTTTCAAATTCAATTACAAAAAAATGAGAAAATGTCCATAGAAAGCGGAACATGTCTGATCTGCGATATAACTAATCACGAAGATCTCAAATACAGTTCGGCTGGTTTTTCGTTTTATGAACAAATAGGATGGGATAACACGCCGATAAAAGAAATGGGAAACGTTAACAATATTATTCGCTGCTATGCCGCTCATGCGATATATTCAACATCTCCCGCAAAAATTAAAGCAACTTACAGTTACAACACTATGCGCGGTTTGCCATGGAGCATCCATCTGGCCGAATCGAATGATGAGATAGAGTTTTGCAGCGGTAAAGGAAGGTTTATTGATTTTTTAAAGAAAGCAGAAAATCTAAAGCATATAAAGATTCCTCATATGACACCTGTACTGTATTTGGATAAACTTGGCGTGTTGGGGAAAAATTCGATTTTGGTGCATGCCGTACATTTGTCTGACAAAGAACTGGATTTAATAGCACAGAGAAGATCCACGATATGCGTATGTCCAAGAAGCAATGAGCATATCGGCGTCGGAAAGCCCGGGATTAATCGGTTTTTAAAAAGAGGAATAAATGTTGTTGCCGGAACCGATTCACTTTTGAGCAACAAAGACTTAAATATGATTAAAGAGATAGAATATATTATTGAAAATTTCGGTATAAAACCGGAAACGGCAATTAGATTTGCTACGTTAAACGCAGGAATTGCATTAGACCGCCCTTTAGGAATACTGAAGGAGGGATATTGCACACCTATTTTATTCTTTGAAGGAAACGCCTCAAACCCTTATGAGATAATGTTTAATGAAAAAACTAATTCTGCAGTCAGAATGATCAGTTGAAAATTACTTTCGATGTGTCCCATTTACGACACTGAGGGCATTTCCAGAACACTTCCTTTTGCACAAAGCCGCAATATTTACATCTGAATTTTGGTTTTTCAGAGATATTATCGAGAAATTGCCACACAGGTCTGCTGTCAATATTTTTTTTAATAATATCTATTTTGCATTTCCAATAATATAAAAGCCTCTTATATTCTTCTTCTTCAAAACTTGCCGATCCGATAAGATCTTCTGCAAGTAAAAGACGGTTTTCGCTGCTTAAATGATGCAGCAGATCAAAAATCAGCTCAGGGCTCTTTGGAAATTTTGATAATATCGATTCATAGAATTCCAGATAGTCTTCCTTCAGCACTTCAGTAACAAAACCTGAAACCACAGATACGAATCGGTGATTTTTTTCTATAGCCTTTTTTATAAGCATTAAGGATTTTTCTTTATTATCTTCATTGTACTCCAACCTGGCAAGTTCATAATACGCTTCAAAGCAGTCATTGTCTGTTTTTATAGCTTTTTTAAAAAATGATTTTGCAGACTGATTGTCCCCGTTTACTTTTTTTTCCATTCCGATGGCAACCAGAATATGCGCTTCCTCATTTTTTCTTTTCAGTCCAAAATTTTTCAGTACATTAAGGGCTTCTTCCCATTCATGATTTTTTTCGAGTGACTCTTTAAGAAGATGAACAGCATCTTCATCTGATCCGTCCATATCGACCAACCGCTTGAAATTATCTGCCGCTTTCTGATGAAAACCCGCCTTATCGTAGTCCGTCCCTATTGCTAAGATTATTTCTCTTTTCAGTTTGTCATCAATATGAGGCTTCGCCATAAGACTTTTGTGCACAATAAGAGCTCTGTTGAGTTCTCCGCGTATTCTGAAAAGATTCCCTATGGCAAGATATATTTCTATTAATTCCGGATTAAGTTTTACTAAATTTGTAAGTTCATTGATTGCTCTGTCTGTCTCATTATCTATAACATAGTTAATGCTTTGCACATACTTTAAAAAATCCTGATGATTTTTTTCTGCAGCCTTGCTTTTTGGTCTCATCGCAAACGAAATGATGACACCGCATACGACACCCACAAGCAAATATGAGAGGTTGATGTAGGTAAGTAGCATTATTGATCGTCTGCGGTTATCTGCTCGCTTTTATCCTCTTTTGTTATAGTAAGATTTCTTAAATAACCGATCTCTTTTTTCAGTTCATCAATTTCATTTGCCTGTACTTTGATTTTAGTTTTCAGCCTCATTATGTCTATAAGGCCGTATAAAAAACTTATCATAAGTCCTATAACAAATGCTATAATAAGAAAAGACCATACCGGTAAGACTTTAGAATGAAGCATGAGGAAATTAAGCTGCAATGTTTGCTTGTTGTATAGAGCAAAAAGTATCCCAGCCACCAAAACTATAATCCATATAATCAATTTGACCAATCTCATTGAATACTCCTGAATTCATTGAATAGTTTATCATAAGTTACATTAAGTGCCTCAGATATTACCCTTGATGAGGATAAAACAGGCATAAAATTTGTGTCTCCATTCCATCTTGGAACAATATGGATATGAAGATGGTCTTTGACGCCTGCACCGGCAGCCTGCCCAATATTTATCCCGATATTAAATCCCTCAGGGTTCATCGCATTTCTTAACGCATTTATTGATCTGATCTCAAGCTGTATCATCTCGCTGATAATTTCAGAAGACAGATCATCAAAATAAACCGCATGCTTATAAGGAACTACCATTAGATGACCCGGATTATACGGGTACTTGTTCATAATAACAAAAGAGAAACTTCCTCTTTTTAAAACAAGCAGCTTTTTATTGTCATCGTTGTTCATACTATTTGTGACTTTGCAGAAAACGCAGCTGTCGTTTTTGCTCTCGTCTAAAATATATTCGGCTCTCCATGGAGCCCATATTCTTTGATTATTCAAAACTACCTCCGTCTGCATGCAAGCCGTCAATTATTCTATGCTATGAAAAGCATATTTTCAAGAGCCCATATATTGGGCTCTTCCGGCAAATATGTGGAAAAGCAGAATGTTAAATCGTGATTCGTGAATAGTTGACACAAGAAAAGAGAGATTGCTTCGCTTTGCTCGACGACGCTCTTGCCATTGATAGGCTTTTTCCAGTCACTGCGAGGCCTTTTCTTTTCCAGTCACTGCGAGGAACGAAGTGACGAAGCAGTCTCAGTTTCTTCAATGTATCACAG
>CAZPBP010000067.1:4895-6583 GCA_964584845.1 uncultured Hippea sp. | reverse complement strand
CTGCATTATCTCTGATGCCTGCGGTATCTGTCAGTTTAGCTGCTCTTCCGGTCAGAGAGATTTGAGCATCTATTGCATCTCTCGTTGTACCCGGAATTGCCGTTACGATGGCTCTTCCGGTACCCAAAAGCTGATTAAAAAGGGTAGATTTTCCTACATTAGGCTTGCCCACTATAGCTATAGCAAATCCTTCGCGAAGCTTTAATCCAATATCATAGCTGTCATAAAATTTTTGCAGTTCCTCTTTTATTGCAGCAGTCTCCTCGCTAAGTTTATCGTAATCGGAAAAATAACCGTCATCAGGGTGATCTATAGCAACCTCAATCTGTGCGGACATGAGCAGCAGCTTCTTTCTAAGCAAGACAAATCGGTCACTTATGCTTCCTCTTAGCTGCCTCTGTGCAATTTTTAAAGCTGCCTCTGTTTGGGCATTTATGATTTCATTAACTGCTTCAGCGTGCAGGAGATCTATTTTGCCGTTCAGATATGCCCTTTTGGTAAATTCACCCGGTTCTGCAGCGGCAGCTCCGTTTTTCATAAGCAGCTCAAGAACTTTTGATGTTACGAGCATACCGCCATGACAATAGATTTCCACCATATCTTCTCCGGTGTAGCTTTTTGGAGAAAGCATGGTCGCAATCATAACCTCATCTATGGGTTCCCTTGATGTCGGATCTATTATTCTGCCATAATAAAGTCGATGCGATTTTAGCTCACTGCCGGGGCGAAAAACCGCTTTTGCAATTTTGACGGCATCCGGTCCGCTCATTCTTACGATAGCAATTGCGGCAGCGCCTGCTGCAGTCGAAACTGCCGCTATAGTGTCGCTATTCAAATTCCAATGATATTGCCATAAGCGTTTTTTTCATAGACCAAACATTTTAACCTATTTGCTTTTGTTATCTATCAGGACCTGCTGGGCAATAGCGAGTATATTATTTGTCAGCCAATAGATAACCAATCCGGCGGGAAATCCGAGAAACATAAAGGTAAACACTATTGGAAGCGCAAGCATAATTTTCGCCTGACGCGGATCGACTGCGGTAGGCTGAAGTTTCTGCTGTAAAAACATCGATGCACCCATTAAAATCGGCGTAATATAATACGGATCAGCGGCAGACAGATCCTTTATCCAAAAAATAAACGGTGCGCCTCTCAGTTCAATTGAACTCAAAAGCACCTTATAAAGCGCAAAAAACACCGGTATCTGAAGAACAATCGGAAGGCATCCGCCCATTGGATTCACCTTATATCGTTTATAAAGTTCCATAGTAGCTTTGTTCAGCTGCTCGGGTTTACCTTTAAACTTTTGCCGCAGCTCCTTAATTTTCGGCTGGAGATCCTTCATCTTTTTCATTGACTTAAAGCTTTTATGCGAAAGAGGAGCAAAAAACAGCCTTATAATAAACGTTGTAACAATTATCGCAACACCGTAATTTCCAAATAACTTGAAGAAAAAGTGGAGTACTACGAGAAGAGGCCTGGCCAAAAATCCCAGCATTCCGTAGTTTATTATATAAAAAAGATTATGACCTAAAGGTTTAAGTCTAAAATATTCTTTGGGTCCCATATATACGCCGCTTTTTACATCTGAACTGTTGTATAAAACCGTCGTGTAGAATGATGAGTTCAGTGCATCTTCACTCATCTGAAAACCGAGAGCATCTTTACCCGGAATAAGCAAACTT
>CAZPBP010000067.1:0-4885 GCA_964584845.1 uncultured Hippea sp. | reverse complement strand
TTTCCTTTTTAATTTTTTTATATTCCTTGAGTTTGCCGTTCGAATAAACCGCCGCACCCAAAAAACCGTATTTCTTTTTCTTTAAATGACCGAGATGAGGCCCGATGGCTATACCCCAAACGGGAGATTTTGACAGTTTATCGCCATTGGAGTTCTCAAAAATAATATGTATATCATATATATATTTATCAGCATGAAATGTAAAAATTTTCTTTAAAATAAACTCTTTAAAACGTGCCGTAAAAGTAATCGTCGTTACACCTTCTTTCAGGTTTGTTTCTCCATTAACAACAGTTTTATACTGAACCTTATCGGTTTCGCTGTTTAGTTTTTTATCGGCAAATACAATCTGCAAAGGCCTAAAATTATTCTGAGGGGAAACAAGTTCGGTAGGAATACCCTTTTTGTCTTTGTATTTAAGTAGTTTTACGCTTCCTATGGTGCCGTCGGAATAAAATCCAACGCTCATCAAGGAATTTCTAAATTTTACGGAAGGAGTTATTTTTGCAGGTACCGGGGTATTATTATCGGGAACTTTGCTTAATGTTCCGCTAATATTTACAGGAATCTTTTTTTTAGAATTTGCTGTGGTTTCGGTTGTTTGTGTAGTTACTTTTGTACTAATATTATTGCTCTGCTTAGGAGCAAAAAAGAATTGCGATGCAGCGAGAACAGCAAAAGAAAGTGTGATTGCAATAATTAAACGTTTATCCATTTTCTCCTCCGTATCGCCTGAATGGTGATTTTATCGGAGGATCATATCCACCGTCACTCCACGGACCGCATCTTAGCAATCGCCAGAAGGCCATCAGCAGCCCTTCTATGGGCCCAAAATTTTTTATAGCACCAATAGCATATTTGGAACAACTTGGATAAAATCTGCAATTATGGCCTAATATCGGTGACATCAGCCATTGATACAGTTTAATTGCACCAATCATAACTTTTTTTATCATCTTATTAAACTATTCTCCTTTGCTTTTTATAATAAACATTAATGATATTATTGAACTCTTTTTCAATCTTTTTGTAATCGGAATATAGCATGCTTTTTCTTGAAACAAATACAATATCCAGGCATTCCTTTTCTGAAATCAGTTTTCTAAAGATTTCCCGTGCCTGTCTTTTTAATCTATTTCGCTTGACACTGCCGCCAACCTTTCTGCTTGCAATAACTCCAAACCTGCAGGGTGGGCTATCTTTTTCCTTTATATACATAACAAAACTTCCGGAAACATATTTTTTACCTGTGTCAAAAACGGTTTTATATTCTGAAGATTTTCTGATATGTCTTTTCTTGGGAAATTTATAGTCTAAACAGATAGGCGCGCTCTCCCTTTTCTTCTTCTTCTCGATATTATACGTCTTCCATTTTTGGTACTCATTCGTTTTCTGAAACCATGAACCCTGAATCTTCTCTTTTTATGAGGTTGAAATGTTCTCTTCATTATAATCTCCTTTATTATCTATATATTTTGTAATTATCAAGACGAAAATACGATGCCTACATATCGTAGGCGCGCTCTCCATGTTCGACAATATCAATTCCCTGTTTTTCCTCATCAGGCTCAACCCTGAACCCGACAAGCTTGTCTACAAGAAAGTAAAGTATAAAGCTAATTGCTCCGCTGTAAAGTGCTACCGCAACAATTGTTATCAATTGAAGCAAAACTTGATGTATGCTGCCTGAGATGCCTCCAACATGTTTAACCGCCAAAAAACCGAGTGCAAGCATTCCTGTTATGCTTCCTATACCATGGACTGAAAATACATCAAGGGAATCATCATATCCGATTTTATTTCTCAGGATGGTTGCATGATAGCACAAAAATCCGGCAGCCGCTCCTATAAAAATAGCTCCAAGCGGACTAACATAACCGCTTGCCGGTGTAATTGCGGCAAGTCCGGCAACCGCACCGGATGCCATACCCAGCACTGTGGGTTTCCCTCTTCCTATATACTCAGCTGTTCCCCACGCGACAAGTGCACTGCTGGCAGCAAGATGTGTATTTATAAATGCCGATAAAGCCTGAAAAGAGAGCGACAAAGCCGAACCGGCATTAAATCCGAACCATCCGAACCAGAGCATAGCGGCACCAAGTACTACAAACGGTATATTATGGAATGTGAATGCTCGTTTGTTGAATCCGTCTCTTCTGCCTAAATAAAGAGCTCCAACCAAAGCCGCAACGCCCGCATTGATATGAATAACGGCTCCTCCGGCAAAATCCAAACCGCCGAGTTTCTGAATCCATCCGCCTCCCCATACCCAATGTGCTACCGGATCATAAACAAAGCTGCTCCAGAGAAGGCAAAACAGCATAGTGGGGAAAAATTTTACCCTCTCGACAAATGCACCTATGATTAATGCCGGGGTTATAACAGCAAACATCATTTGAAAAATAACAAAGGTCATTTGATGAATTGATCCTATCTGTGAGCTGCCTGAGATTCCGGACAAAAGCAGATACTTCAGGCCGCCTATAACACCGCCAATGTCAGGCCCAAAAGCCAGTGTATAGCCGAAAAAGAACCATTGCAGCGATATTATCCCGAGAATTCCTAAGGATTGCCCAAGTAGAGAGAGCACATTTTTGCTTGAGACCATACCGCCGTAAAAGATCGCAACTCCTGGAGTCATAAGCATTACAAATGCCGCAGAAATAAGCACAAAAAGATCGTCGGATTTCACAATCATCATTTCCTCCGGTTTTTCAAGGTATTTATATTAATTTTCGGTGTTTCAAATTGAGAATTCAAATTTTTAGATAAGGTACAAATGCAGGCAGCAGCAAAGTTATCGCAGAAATCTAAGATGCAGAGAATGCTGATTGCGGCTGTAAGATGATAGTTCATAGGTTAATAGAAATATCCTTTGTAATATATATTCATCTGTTATTATGAGGTTATCTCAGGATAAAAAATAAAGCGGCTGCAGAGTTCTTTTACCTCTCCTGAAACTCTTTTTATAGTCGGCTCGTCGGGATTTGACAAAACATCGGCAATCTGATTGCCGATAATATTCATCTCCTCTTCTTTCATCCCCCTTGTTGTTACTGCCGGCGTTCCGATTCTTATTCCGGAGGCTACAAAAGGTGATCTTCTTTCGCCCGGTACCGTATTTTTGTTCACGGTTATGCCGGATTTTCCCAACGCTTCTTCGGCCTCTTTTCCCGTCATACCGGTTTTTGTCAGATCTACAAGAATAAGATGATTGTCGGTGCCTCCGCTTACCAGGTCAATTCCCCTATTCATAAGAACTTTCGCTAAAGTCTTGGCATTTTTAACAATCTGAGCCTGATAATCTCTGAACGAATCTGTTTCCGCTTCTTTGAAGCTGACCGCCTTTGCCGCAATTATATGCATCAGCGGGCCGCCCTGAATGCCCGGAAAAATAATCTTATCTATCTTTTTGCCAAACGGTTCTTTGCAGAGAATCATTCCGCCTCGCGGACCTCTCAATGTTTTATGTGTTGTTGTAGTCACAAAATCACATGATGGAAATGGACTTGGATGCAGACCTGCAATAACAAGTCCGGCAATATGGGCAATATCCGCCATAAGATATGCTCCGACCTCATCGGCGATATCCCTGAATTTTTCAAAATCGATAACTCTCGGATATGCACTTGCTCCGCATACAATAAGGCGCGGTTTAAATTCTTTGGCGATTTGAAGAAGTTCATCATAATCTATTCTTCCAGTGGCAGGATCCACTCCGTAGCCGGCAGACAGATAAAGTTTACCCGAAAAGTTGACCTTTGATCCGTGTGTAAGATGCCCTCCATTGGTTAAATCCATTCCTAAAATACGGTCAAACGGCTCAAGTGCAGCCATATAAACACCCATATTTGCCTGACTACCCGAATGAGGCTGAACATTTGCATGATCTGCGTTAAAAAGTCTGCATGCTCTATCACGTGCAAGATCTTCCACGACATCCATATTTTCGCATCCGCCGTAATAGCGATGATGAGGATATCCTTCGGCATATTTGTTTGTCATTACCGAGCCTGCGGCCTGCATTACGGCCGGTGACACAAAATTCTCCGAAGCAATCAGTTCGATACTGTAAGTTTGCCTGTCCCGTTCAGCCTTTATTGCGGTAAATACCTCACTATCGACTCGGGCAAGCTCATTCAATACAATTTTTTTCATTCTTCCTCCAATTTTGATATTTTATCAATCCTTCGCCGGTGTCTTCCGCCGTCGAATTTTGTGTTTAAAAACAGATCGACTATTTGAATTCCCACATCAATTCCGGTTACTCTGTCGCCTAAGGCTAAAATGTTTGCGTCGTTATGCCGCCTTGAGTAAATTGCCGTATATGCATCATGGCAAAGTGCCGCCCTTATTCCTTTAATCTTGTTTGCACTTATTGATGCGCCAATGCCTGTCCCGCATATCATAATTCCCATGACTTTGTTTTTCAGGCATTCTGCTGCAGTTTTAGCTGCAAAATCAGGATAATCAACCGAATCGGTTGAATTAGTTCCCACGTCAAGTACATCATATTCATTTTGTTTTAGATATTTTTTTATCTGTTCTTTCATTTCAAATCCTGCATGATCGGAACCGATAACCACCTTTTTTTTATTCATAATTTATCCTCTGTCGGCTTGTCTTGTCTTATCAGGCTGTTGAGAAACCTTTTTTATTCCTTTGTTTGTCATTACATTGCCCTCTTTCTTTGTCATTCCGTTGATTTCTTTTGTCATCGTTGCCAATTTGTCATTCCGTCTTTTTCCCTGTCATTCCGTGCTTGACACGGAATCTATCTATAAAGTCAAGATTCCCGTTTTCACCTGCCTGTGCGGAGCACGCAGACAGGCGGGAATGACAGAGAGAAGGTGTCATTGAAACGCTCCCTTTCATGCTCATCAGC
>CAZPBP010000066.1:0-6594 GCA_964584845.1 uncultured Hippea sp. | reverse complement strand
ATACAGCAGCGGGAGCTGCGCCGGATTCTCACCGGACTTCCTTTGAACCTGATAAAAATAGGCTATTATAAATCTTTCTTTTTGTCAAGCAGAAACAGGCAAAGGCAATGCTCATAATGAGTTGAAAATCGTAATGTTCCGTTTGCTTATTTTTACAAATAATTAATCAAGAATATAAATAGCCCCTTGCTTTCTCAAATACCGATTCGGGAGTAATAAGCCGCATGCATTTGTTGTTTATAGGGCATTTTCTTATCAGGCATGGGCTGCATAAAATATTTGAGCGCATAACACCGGATTTATCTGTCGGTCCTGTCAGTTCAGGGTCCGTTGCACCAAATAGTGCAATAAGTTTTGTTTTGCTTGCCGCCGCCAAATGCATTGCTCCCGAATCAACTGTTATTGCAAGTTTTGAATTATCAAACAGATAGAAAAGCTGCCTATGGGTAGTTTTTCCGCTGAGATCTATTGCTTCCGTGCCCTCTGTGATCGCTTTTGCCGTATTTTGTTCCTCTTTTGTACCTACTATAAATATCTTTATTTGCAACCTCGATAAAAGCTCTATCAACTTCTTCCAGTATTCTACAGACCAAAGCTTGCTGTTCCATCTTGATGAAGGTGCAAGAACCATATAATCTTGATCCATGAGTCCGTCTATCGATTTTTTTTCAGACTCAGCAAGATTTACCGTGATTTTTTCAGTCATATATTCAGGGTTTTCATTAAAAATTCCCTTGGCAAGCAGATAAAAATAACGCTCTATTGCCGGTCCGTCAAAGCTTAGCGTATCGGTCAAAACATATCTCGCCAGTCCCTCACGGCAATTTTTTTGTCCAATTTTTCTATTTGATTTTACAAAAAATGTCCATACCGCACTTTTCAGCAGTCCCTGAAGGTCTATCACAGCATCATATTGTTCTTCTCTCAATCGCTCGATTATCTTTCTGATTTTCAATATGTTTGAAATCTTCAACCTGCAAACCGAAATAAGCTTATTGATATGAGGATGATTTTCAAGAATGCCGCTGTTCTGTTTTTCTACAAGCCAATCAACTGCAATCCCTTTTTTATGTGCCATATCTATAAGAGGCATAGATTGAACAATATCTCCTAAGGAACTTAATTTCACAAAAAGAATTTTCATCTAAGAAAGAAGTTCTTTTGCGGCCTCAAAAACTTCTGACGGTCTAATCTGCTTCATACATTTAAGATCTGTCGGACAGGTTCTTAGAAAACATGGCGAGCAGGAAACGTTTTTATATATTATGGCCTTTTTGCCGTTTCCAACAGGAGGGGTTCTTTTAGGATCCGTTGATCCGTATATTCCAACCAGAGGAGTTCCGAGAGCAGCCGCTATATGCATAGGTCCCGAATCATTTGTAACAAGAAGATCGGAATTTGACAACAATGCCATAGTTTCCCTCAATGTTGTCTTTCCAATCTGATTCTTTACATTTGCGGCGGCTTCTATGGCAGCTCCTATCTCTTTTTCTATATCCGATCCAATCAATATTATAGTACCGCCTATGTTTTTATACAAAAGTTTTGCCAATGCCGTAAAATTTTTTCCCGGCCATCTTTTTGCCTGACCATACGCCGCTCCGGGAAAAAACAGTACAATAGGCCTGCTCAATTTCTCAAACGCTCTTTCTGCCCACATCATCTCTTTTTCCGTTATGCTAAGCAACGGATAGGAATCCTTATATAAAGAATTTATTCCCGCTCCTTTTAACATATTCAAAAAATATCTGTCCTGAGTAGTCGGTTTATCGGGCAAATTGATCGGTTTTGTTAGAAGAAGTCTTCTAAAATCTGTTTTATATCCAATTCTTTCCGGAATCCTCGACATTTTGGCGATAATTGCCGCACCAATGGCATTTTGCAGCAAAATTGCCGTATCAAATTTCTCCTGTCTCAGAATACTCGATATATCGATTATAGTTTGTAATTTACCATTGCCTATACAATAAAGTTTGTAAAATCGCCCGTCCTCTTTGAAGAGTTCCAGAACAGATTTTCTGGATAAAAGCGCTATTCTGTCATTTTTATAATGTGATGCAATATTGTTTATCGCAGGCAGCGCCATAACAGTATCACCTATCCAGTTTGGAAGCCTAATAAGAATTTTTGACATTTATCTGAAGTTCATGGAGTCGTTTATAAAGAATGCTTCTTTCTAAAAGGGTGCTGTGATTACCGATAGCCTCAATTTTTCCGTCATTCAAAACTACTATAAAATCCGCATTTCTTATAGTAGAAAGTCTGTGGGCTATAATGAAAACCGTTCTGTTTTTCATTAGATTGTCGATAGCTTGCTGAACAATCTCCTCAGCCATTGAGTCAAGTGCACTTGTGGCTTCGTCGAGTATCAATATGGGTGAATTTTTCAATATTGCCCTGGCAATCGAAATTCTCTGACGTTCCCCTCCCGACAGTCTCGCACCTCTATCCCCAACAAGTGTGTTATATTTTTCGGGCAATTTTTCTATAAATCTGTCTGCATAAGCCGCAAGAGCGACCTGCTTAATTGCCTCGAATGTTATTTTATTGTTACCGAACGATATATTGTTTGCTATAGTGTCATTAAAAAGAAATATATCCTGTGTGACTATAGAGATTTTATCTCTCAAACTCTTGAGGGTAAAATTTCTGATATCTTTATGATCAAAGAGTATACTGCCTTTTTCAGGATCATAGAAACGCAGCATAAGATCCACCATGCTGGTTTTTCCTGCTCCGGTAGGTCCGACTATCGCTACCTTCTGTCCTTTTTTGACACTGAAACTGATATCTTTCAGCACATAACGTTCTTCCGTATTATATTTCATATAAGCATGACTGAATTCAATCAATTCGGGGTTATTCTTCAAGGTTACAGAGTTTGCTTTATCTTCTATTTCAGGCGTTATATCCATAATAAAAAACACTCTTTCGGCGGCGGCAAGTCCCTGCTGAATGCTGTTATTCGCATTGGTAAGACGCTTAGCCGGATCATACAGCATCATACTCGCAGCTATAAATGAGGAAAACGCTCCGGGTGTCATTGTTCCATTTATAACCTCTTTTCCGCCCATCCAGATTACAATAGCCAGACCGACCGCCCCTATCGCTTCGGTAATGGGAGAGGATATCAAGGACGATCTGGCAGCTTTCATTGTAACATCATAATATCGCCTGTTGATTCGTTTAAACCGCTCAAGCATTGTTTTTTCTTTAAGAAATGCCTGAATGGTTTTGATACCGCCTATCTCCTCCTGAAGAATATTCATCATGTCGGCAACTGATTCCTGCGTTTTCCTTCCCACTCGTCTGAGCTTTTTTCCAAAATGGACAATTGGAATAATGGCTACGGGCAAAACTACAGTTGCAATAATACCGAGTTTCCAGTTCTGCAGAATCACCACCGCAATCAGTGCAATAATATTGAAGATTTGAAGAACAAGTGTCGCAAATGTTGAAATAGAGCTTTGGAGTTTGTTTATATCATTTGTAACCCGGCTCATCAGTTCGCCGGCCTTCCATTTTTCTGAAAACGACATAGACAGCTTATGCAGATGTTCTACAAGTTCCTCTCTTATCTTCATCACTATATGTTCTTCAGTATATTTCATTAAATATCCCTGAGAATATCTGAATATCCCTTTAAGAACAAAAACCGTTATAATGGCAATTGGTATCAGATAGATCATTGTTTCATCTCTCGCTATAAAGATTTTGTCCATAGCCGGCTTAATTAACCATGCGGACGCACCTGTCATCAAACCGACACCGGCCATAGCAATCATGCTAAGCATGATTCTTCCGATGTACGGTCTCATATATCTAATTAGCCGTAAAGAAATTTTCATCTATTTTTTTCCGCTTGCCATATCTTCAACGATAGTCTTTAGCTCATCTTCCCTGTTTTTCCACCGCCTATGCATTAAAAGCCACTGATCGGGATAGCGTGTGACATATTTTCCTACCACCTGATTAATTTTTTCAGTAACAATTCTCATTGCCTGACTATTACCGACGTCTTCCGGAGCGCTGATTTCCTTTTCTACTATAAATCTATACCTTCCGTTTCCTTCAGATATTAGAAATATGGGATAGATTTTTTTTCGGCCTCTAATTGCAAGAATAGAAGGCAATTTAGGTGTATACGCTTTGACACCAAGAAAATCAGCCTCTATTCCTTCCTTTTTTGCAACATTTTGATCGCCGTCTATGCCTACAAAAAAGCCTTCCTTTAGCAGCTCTATCGATTTCGATACGGCTCCGCGCTTTGGTATTAGAGCAATTTTTCCTCTTTTTCTTACGGTTTTCACAATACTATCTATAAAATCGTTATTCATTGGTCTATAAACTGCCGCTCCTTTTACATTTATAAGACGAATAATCAGCGGAATTAGTTCCCAATTTCCCAGATGTGCGAAAAGTGCGACTCCTCCATCAAGATTTGCAAGCTTGTGCCTGCTGTTTTCAATTGTTATATATTTTCTTAGATAATTATCCGAATGAAAATAAAATTTTATATTGTAAAGAATGTTGATAACAAAGTTTTCGAAACTTTTTTTTGCTATTTTTCTGGCTGACTTTTTATCCAACCGGTTACGGGTTACAAAACGTGCATTTAGAACCGCCGTTCTTCTTCTTTTTCCTATAAATAGGTAGAAAAACGTTCCAATTGCCGAACCGACAAATTCTATTACGGGATTCGGCATAATGGCTAAAGGCAAAAAGAAAAACAAAGGACCGGATTTTATATATTTATTCATAGATAATTCGCTATTAAGTTAACGGTTTTTTCAAGATTGTCAATGTGGCGGCACAAAACCTTGAATCCGGCTTCTCCTATAGTTTTCCTTTTATCACAATTTTCTATAAGCCCACTAATTTTACCGGCAAGATCGGCTTCATCGGCTGCTATCATTATTGCATTGCTGTCTTTGAGTTCACCGACAATTTCATCAAAATTAAAATAGCTGTGTCCCATTATGACCGGAATCGAATAAAGACAGGCCTCAAGCGGATTATGCCCTCCTATTCTTACCATGCTTCCTCCCACGAAGGCTATATCGGCAATGCCGTAAAGCGACGAAAGGTCTCCTATAGTATCAACAATAAGCATGTTGCAGGAGTCATAATCTGCAAAGCATGACAAAAGCCCCGGCTGCATATCAAAATTTTTTGCTATATTAATAACATCTTTTACCCTATCCACATGACGCGGAGCAATAATCAAAAACAGATTACTGCATTTGTTCAACCGTTTATATATCCTAAAAATCATTTCTTCTTCATTGTTGTGCGTGCTGCCCGCAATCAAAACCGTTTTGTTTTCAGGCTTATCTATTCTGCATTCAGACTTTATTATGTTTGAATATTTTATGTTCCCCGTCACCTGGATTTTTGCGCTGTCTCCATATTCGGCGAAACGGCTTCTCTCGTCTTCATTTTGAACACATATAAGATCAATCTTACTGATAAGCGGCTTGAAAAAAAATTTGAAACGCCTGTACCAACCTGATGATCTGATAGATATTCGTCCGTTTATCAGCACAATCGGAATCTTTTTCAAGTTCGCCTGATATAAAAAATTTGGCCATATCTCTGTTTCGACAAGCAAAATCAGTTTTGGATTTATGCGATTAATATAGTACCTCACAACAGTTGTATAATCTACAGGAAAATATATAAGATCAACAGAATCTCCAAACAACCGTTTTGCGGCGTCATTTCCTGTTTTTGTTACGGTCGATATAACAATTCTGTTGTTGCCTTTCAGAAGGCGACCGACCAGCGCTTTCAATAGATGAACTTCTCCAACCGATACTGCATGAATCCAGACAGGTTTATCCGCTGAATTCATAATGCTCATCCCTCTGCCGAAATGAACGAGCGGATTCTTGTGATGTTTAATCTGTTTCATAAAAAACACAACCAAGATAAAGGGTGAGAAAAACAGTATGAGAGTATTATAAAGCGTCATTGTAATTTTCTCTATCATATGGCAACAATATTATCAGATTGCCATTTTGTTTGCAAATTTGCCAATTGAATGTTTGTTGCTACAATTAAACTTTATGAGAATATCAAAACGGTTTGAGTTTGGACTTGTTGCAACTCTATATCTAACATCGTATTATAAAATTAAAGCGGTATCAAAAAAAGAGATTGCAAATAACGAAAATATACCGTATAAATATCTTGAAACGGTAATGAAATTACTAAAAGATTCGGGTATAATTGAATCCAAGGCGGGTTTGGGCGGAGGCTATATGCTGAAAATTGATCCTTCTAAAATCACCGCTCTGCAGCTTTTTAATGCGCTTGAAGGTAAAATAACTTTTGAAAATTTCAACTACAAAACGGCGTACGTTTATAAAAGTCTGGAATCTTCAATTACCAATGCGCTAAAATCTATTGATCTTTATGAATTAAAAAAGAGATCCATGCATAACGAATATTATATATAGGACAATTTCAACAGGAGCGGCAATAAAACCGACTGTCTGCATAGTATGAAGCGGAAAATTCGTTTAGCGTACAAGGTAAGTTATAATTTATAGATAAGGTAAAATATAATGGGAGTGATAATTGCCGTTGCTA
>CAZPBP010000065.1:0-6633 GCA_964584845.1 uncultured Hippea sp. | reverse complement strand
GAGGTCAAAATAAGAATTTCATTTTTACTGTATGAATTTTCTTTGAGGTATTATGAGACCACTGCACAATAAGCAAATCCACAGAAGTCAAAGAAAGGGTGAGATTTAGAAATTAAAATTTGAGATGCTAACCGGTTAGTTTGAGAATTTTAATTTCCTGAAGATTGCCCTTTATTTGACTTCCCTGCGGGCTTTATGAGGTTTCCCATATACTTCGTTAAACTTCTTTGAATTAACCCGTTAGTCCTTCAGAAGTTTGCCTTGTCTATAGAAAACCTCATAAAAAGCTGTGAATTTGTTTACTGTGCAACGGTCTCATAATGTATGGAAAGCTTTTATGGTTTTTCCACACTTAATCCGGAAGAGCCAATAAATCTACAGACAAACGGTCTAACCTGAGATATGGAAGTGAAAATCTTGCCTCTACCTTAGAATAAATATCAAATCTACAAATGAAGAGTTTCCTTTATTTTTGTAGTTAATGCATCGGGAGTAAACGGTTTTGCCAGATAGTTATTTGCGCCTGCCTTTATCGCTTCAACTACGCTGGATCGCTCAGCTTCCGTCGTAACCATAATTATAGGTGTGGAAGTTGTTCCTCTCTTTTCTCTTAATTTCTTGACCATTCGTAAACCATTCATTCGCGGCATATTCCAATCTGCCAATATAAGATCAACCGATGTATCGGATAGAAGACTTATAGCGTCAACGCCGTCGGCAGCCTGAAGAATTTCCATTATACCCATATTTTTGAGTATTTTACCAATAATTCTTCTCATTGTAGAGGAATCATCCACGATTAGAACCTTTATATCGCCTATTCCCACAATATTACTCCCGTTTTCTTTGAGGCGCCAAAGATACCTGCAGGACAAATTGTAAATTCATCGCTTCGAATATTACAACAATACAAGGAGTGTCCTTTGGGTGAGATATTTCATAATTTTGCCCTATAATAACGGTTGGTATTGAAAGCTTAAAATAATATTCCGTGCTGGCAAGCGAAGTTTTGGCTTTGCCTGTAACCATGTTGAGAATTTCTCCAACACCGTCGCTTATATCATCTTCGTTTATATTTTCGCCATCTTCAATACCAAGAAATTTAGATACCACATTGTCTGCCAGTTTTTTTGGAAAACTTATGATTATCGAACCTATCGCATCGCCGGTCAGCCCCATAATACCTGAAATATCGCCAAACATTTTGTAATCCTTTTTTAGAGAAAGAGATTTGCGTTTCACAGGTATGCCTGCCATAACTTCGAAAACCTCTTTCGTGCCGGAAATAAACGGGTTTATCAGTCTGACATCAAGAGGCACTCGCCTGCCTGTTTGCTTAGAGTTGCCATCTACATTTTCCATTCGTTCCTCCACGCCGGTTTAGTATAGTGATAGAATGATATCATATTACCAAATATTTACATAAATTCAATATCATTTGTCGGATTTAAGTTGTCTTCATTTTTTTTCATGTACATAACTTTTTCCTTTATTTCCTTTATTTCCTTTATTTCAAATTTTCGGCAGCCTTTACGGTTTTCTCAGATTGAATGATGGCAAGCTCACTTTCAGCAAGTATCTTTACGGCTCCCGAACCTAGTGTAAGTCTTTTTAAGATTTTTACAGCATCGCCAACCTTTTTGATCTTATAAAGAGATTTTGCGAAGTATAAATTAGATTCGTTATCATTTTCAGCCTTATAAAAGTAATTAGCGGCTTCATTGTATCTCGCAAGTTTAAAAGCCGTATCGCCAAGAATTCTGTAATCGATCGGTGAAAGTTTTCCTGCTCCCAAAATTTCGGTCACCTTTTTTAAATCCCCAATACTGTAATAGGAATACGCAAGATTGGTTCTCATGCTGCCTGGTAAATTAAGTTTCGACGCTTTTTCGTAATAATCTATAGATTTGCTGTATTTTCCATTTCGAAAAGCAATATCGCCCAAAACATTCCAGTAAACGGGATCGCTCTTTGTGTATGGCCTATTAACAGAATTGATCAACGCTTCCGCCTGTTTAAACTTGTTTCTTTTCAGTGCAATATAGGCCAGTCTCACAACAGAACGATCTTTGTATGCAGGTTCCGCTTCAGTTTTATATAGTATCGCTTTTGCATCATCAAACCGGTTTACACTCATCAGCAAATATGCTATTTCAAGAGGATTTTTAAGTACAGCGATAAACGGCAGCAATCTTTTTACATCAATTGATTCAGGATTGTTTCTGTATCTTTTCATAAATTTGTCAACAAGCTGAACTGCAAGCTGATTTAGCTTGACATCCCATATGGAATATGCCTCTCCTCTCCTTTTATATCCATATAGAGCAGTCATCGCTTCAGATTCTTTTCCGTTTTTTATAAGAATTTCAGCTTCTTTGATAGCGGCAATTTCGGACACTTCATTGTCGTATCTATATTTAGTCTCTATCTTTTTTATTCCGGCAAGATCTGTTCCTCCAAAAATTTCATAAATAGCCCCGCTTCGTTTTGCAGAACTTGCCAATCTCGATGCCGGATCAGTCGAATACGCTTTGTAGAATAGTTTTGATGCGGCTTTATAACGTCCCTGCTCTTTCAAGCAAGTTGCACGGCTATAAATACCTTCAGGATTATTCTTGAGACGACTCAATAAGCCTCCAGTCAGATTAAATTCGTGCAGAGTACAAAATGTTTCAAGCATAATTGGAAGATATCCTCCCGCTATGCTTACAAATTTATCAATACCGATCTTATGTTTTTTTGCATAATAATACGCCGATGTAAAATACAAATTCGCCTTTAAGTTATTTTTTTCTTTTGCATAGCTTGTACCATAGCCCATCAAAGATGACAGCTTATATCGTGAATTCGATGCATTCTTAAAGTATGCTCTGGCTTTCCTGTAGTTTTCGTACTTTATATACAATTTGCCAAGCATAACATTGGCAAGGGCTACAAAATGACTATTACGAAAATTACCGGTTATCAGCTTTAAGACACTTTCTTCTTCAAAACTATCGTTATTTTTACCATAAGATTTTGCAAGCATAAAAAACACTGAAGGCAGCATCTCTTCATTTGAGGGATATCTAATTGCTTTGTTCAAAATCGTTCTTGCATCATCCGGACGATTTAACATAATCAACGCTTCAGACAGATAAATCAGGGCAGGAGGATAGTATAGACTTTTCGGGTAAAGCGTTGTAATTTTTTTAAATATGGACAAAGACCGTAAATAGTCTTTTCTATGGTAGAACTTAAGTCCGTCATAAAACAATTTTCCATCAGGTTTAAGACGCCCGGGCGCAACTATATCTATATTAAATTTGGTATTGGGTACGGTTATTAAAACCGACCAGGGCACTAAAAGACGATTGATATTCTTTTTATCCGCAAATGAAGAACTGATGCCCGAATAAGCTTTATAAGCACCTTTTACATTGGTATATCCGGAAATAATACCGGTCTGATGCTTCCTCTGAGCTTTACCGATATCAGACGAATATGCAGCAAGTGCAGTAATCATCAGCACCGGCACAATAATAGCAAAAAAAAGCTGAACATGGGATAATTTCGTGAATTGAAACGGAGAATCAAAAGACAGGCGATTTCCTATCTTGTATAACATCAAATATTTATTTCAATTTATTAAGTCTTGAATATTTGGATTCAATTGAGGTAATTTTAATACCAAAAAATCCATCTACAGATACTACCTTGCCCTTTGCAACAATCTTTCCATTCACAAGAACGTCCAACGTATCATCTATATCTTGAGAAAAAAGAATTTTGTTTCCGGGGACAAGATTGAGTATCTCCTTCAAAAGCATCCTTTTTGTACCGACACGGACAACAACATGCAGATTTACATCCATAAGCACATCAAGATTACGTATATTGTTCTGATTAACGGAAATTTCTCGGGCGGCAGCGGGTTCTATATTTGCAGTATCGCTACTGCTCAAGGTATGAACCTCACCATCAGTTTCAGTATTGGCATCATTAAGCTTAGCGGCATCGATATTTTGAACATTATCGGAAAATTTTCCTGCTATTTCAGATGCATACCGTTCCGGCATAATCCACAGCCACTTGCCTTTTTGGCTGCCGACACCGATATCATAGCTCATAAATATATAATCGCCTTCGTACACAGCATCATTAAGCTTTGCATCTATTGAAGAAAAGTTAACCTGCCATCCCATTTGAGACTCTGTCACCTCATCATAGCGTGCCGAAAAATCAAACGAAAACTGAAACATAAGATCTTCCAGAGATTCATTCGTCAGTTTATCATCAATCAGAAGTTCAGCGATATTTTTTGTCAATAGTATAAAAAAAGTTCCTGCAGGTTTGACAGATTCAATCTCGGTTTGTGTAAATATTTGCTCATCAATGTCTGTCTTATCCGTTGTTTCTATTTTATCAAATTTACACTCCACGATCTTTTCTATAGAATCTTTAAAAGATTCCGTTACCGTTTTTTCTACAAATTCTGTAAGCCTTTTCAATTAGTTTCCTCCGCAGCAGATATTTTAACAACTTTAACGCCCCTTTTGTCGCCTTCGCTCATAACATTTCCAAACATCTTATATATGTCGTTAACGCTTATATTTGCAGTATCTGAAGGCCTGAATGATGTTTTTAATATATCGTTAACCTTTATTGACAGCAATTCTTTGACATTCATCCGTTCAGCCGGAAGATCACAAGCTATATTGAGTACAACTTCTTTAATTCCGGACATGAGCTTTTTTCTAAATTCGAGTTGTTCTTTCAGAACATTGATCTTCTTTGCATTGATTGCATCTATTATAGGTTTCAAAAATATAGACGAATAAGAGATTGAAAATGTCCCTTTTGTGCTTCCTATAACGATTTCGAATGGAATAGTTAAAACCATCTCATTGGAATCCGCAACAAAAATAATATCAGGAGAAAAACCTTTCTGTTTTATTCTGGCAGAAAATCGTAAAATTCTACTCCAGCTCGCAGATATATTATAACAAATGATTTCCATAATGTCGTCCATAATAATATATTCTATGCCGGTAAGCTCTCTTTTTTCCTCTATCTGCTCTCCAGTGCCTCCAAGCATCTTATCTATCATTGGGAAAGCAGCATCCATAGCAACTTCTATCGCAGACAAGCCGTCAATCGGTTCTCCGGAAAAAGAATAAAAACAGGTAGGTGAAAAAATACCGGACAGATATTCTCCATATGTCTGATTAATAATATCATTGACCGAAACCGCTACGGTATCATGAAACGCAGAGCTAAGTTTAATGGATAAGTCTCTTGAAAAATTTTGATGAATTGCTTCTATTTCTCTTAACTGTTCCGAGGTAATATGGCTTGGATGCTTAAAATCGTAAAAGCTCGCCGCAAAGCCTGCTCCGGCTCTTTTTTCCGGTTTGACTGTATCAACATTTTTTAAAAGCGCATCAATCTCTTCCTGCGAAAGAATTTCTGCCATTACATCTCCATTTCGATAGATTACGATAGGCTATATTATTTTTCGGGTAGCTGTGCAATTATAAAAAACATAATACAAAAGTCAAATATACAGGGCACAATAAAGCAGATTTGCGGCCTTTTATGAGGTTTTCTATAGGACAACTCTATTAATTCCAAGCGTTTCAAATTGAGAGTCTCAATCGCCTGCCTGTGCGTTGCACCTGTCTGCCGTGCCAGCAGGCTGGACGGATTTGAACTCAAGATGCAAGATGATCGTCTACGGATTAATAGCAGCACCCTTAAGATTATTCAATATCTGCGATGCAGCCGAGCCTATATCACCGGCACCCATTGTCAGCAGCAAATCGCCCGGCTTCAGAAGATCGGCAATTTTGGATATCGCTTCAGCAAGTGTTCCGATATAATGACATTCTGCAGTATGATTGATATTTTCCGCCAAAGCCCTTCCGGTAACACCGGAGATTGTCCGTTCACCCGCCGCATAGATATCGGTTACATAAACCCGGTCGGCATCCTTAAAACTTTTTGAGAACTTATCAAACAGAAGTTTAGTTCTTGTGAACCTGTGCGGCTGAAACAAAACAATAATTCGCCTGTCATAGATCTTCAGTGCTTTCAAAGTAGCGGTAATTTCAGTCGGATGATGTCCGTAATCATCCATAATTAAAACATCTCCAATCTCACCAATACGCATCATTCTGCGTTTTACCCCATCAAATCTGTTTAAAGAATCTACAATAACTTCATTGTCCACACCAAGTTCTTTGGCAGCTGCGGCAGCAAGTGAGGCATCTGTTATGTTATGCATTCCTATAATCGAAAGCATTATTTCCAATAATGCAGAGTCTTTGCATCTAAGCTTAAATGACGCTCCTTTCAATGAAAGACGTGCGTTTTCAACTCTATAATCACCATCTCGCCCAACCTTTATCATATCGTTTGATAAAATCGCCTTTATTCCGGCATCATCAGAGTTAACAACAGACTTACCTGCCGATTCCGTCAAAAATTTCCTGAACTGACAAAGCAGATTATCATAACTGCCATAATGATCTATATGTTCAAAATCAATATTACTAACAACAGCCAGTTTCGGTTTTAAAAAGTTGAATGATCCGTCCGATTCATCGGCTTCAGCCACAAGATATTTTCCGTTACCTGCCATCAGATTTGTTC
>CAZPBP010000064.1:309-6698 GCA_964584845.1 uncultured Hippea sp. | reverse complement strand
CGTCTTGCCTATGGAAAACCTGATAAAGCTGTGAAGGTGCTTATTGTGCAGTGGTTTCATCATGTATAAAATTCCGTTTTCATCTGCCGTCTTCAGTTTTCAAGAAGCTTCTCTGCATATCGTTTGGCCTCTTCGGATGAACTCTCCGTGCTTATCAATGACGCAAGCTCTCCGATTCTCTGCTTAACAGACAGTTTCCTGATTGTCGTAACGGCTTGATTGTCAGCAGTAAGTTTGCTCACTTTATAATGGATATCGGCAACAGCAGCTATCTGCGGCTTATGAGTAATAAGAATAATCTGGCAATGCTGCGAAATTAATTTGATAATTGAAGCTATCTTTTGAGTTGTATTTCCGCTTGTACCCTCGTCAATTTCATCCAGAATCAAAATTTTGTTTTTGTCCTTAATTGTCAACAAACTCAGCAAAATCCTGCTCTTTTCACCTCCTGATGCAACTGAGTTTATTTCCTGAGGCTCTATTTGAGGGTTAGATGAAAAAAGAAGACTGATTTTGTCGGTTCCAAACCTGTTTGGATCAACCTTCTCAAAATGAAAACGGATAGAGCAGTCCATGCCGAGACTTTTCAGCGTTTTTCTTAGTCTTTCCTCTATACTTAAGGCAGTTCTCAAACGTCTATCATGCATACCATCGGCAAGCCCGACAATCTCATTATGAAGCTGATCGATATTTCGTTTCATATCGGAAAGCTCCAAGCAATTCTCATCGTATTCTCCGACAAATTTTTCCATATCGGACAGATTATCCATGACCTCATCAAGCGACTGCTGCATCCTGAATTCAAGCATCCTAAGATCACTCAAACGTTTTTTTATTTTCTCAAGATCCTCGCTTTCGGCAGCATCATCAGCCTGAAATTCGCCGTTTTCAAAGTTTATTATTATGTCGTCGACAGATGCAGATAAATCTCCTCCCTGCAGCTCTTCTTTTTGAATCAAAAGCTTTTTGAAAAGCAGGAGTTGTTCAAGCAACTTGCCGTCTCCATACAAAAGAACATTCATCTGTCTGTCTATCTCTTTTATTCTTTCCGCTGATTTTATACTGTTTATTTTTTTTCTTAGTTCTTCTATTTCGCCTCTGTAAGGTTTTAATTTTTTGATTTTTTCTATCAGCTCTTTCGATTTTTCATATTGCCGTTTGTCCTCGACAATTTTCACTTTAATCTCCTGATATCTTTTTTTTATCGACGTTTGTTTATCAAAAAGCAACTTATATTTTGACATATCAAAATCCGAAAGCAGCTCTATATAAACCTCGTTTCTTAAATAGTTGAGATTTTGATGAGTGGTTATAAGATACGGAAGAAAAATATTCCGGACATCGGATTTTCCGATAGGTTTATCATTAATAAGAAATCTGCTTCTATTGCCTTTGAATTCTCTTGTAAAACGAAAATCTTCTTCTACATGAAAGCCTGAATTATGAAGGTGTCTCCCAAGAATTGCAGATTTGACATTTGCGGTAATTGACACATCCTTCAAACTAATCTTAGTTTTTATCTCCTCGCCAAACAAAAAAATCAATACAGATGCCAGAACCGATTTCCCCGATCCGCTCTCTCCCGTAAAGCATGTAATATTATCTGAAAATAACATTTTTGAATCTTTAATGGTTAGAAAATTTTTTATATCAAGCGATGTAATCAAGTTTGTCTTATTTCCCATCCTAATTTTTCTTTTAATACTTCAAAGTAGTTTCTACCCTCAAAACCGATTGTCTTTACAAATTTATCCGAACGACTGATGCAGATCAAATCTTGCTCATCTGCCACCAAGCCTATCTGTCCGTCAACAGCAAGATGAAAATTATCACAATCTTTGACCTGAATCACCAAATTTGTTTCGGCAGGAAGTACGATTGGTCTGTTTGAAAGCGTGTGAGGTGCAACAGGAGTTATAATTACGGCAGCAAGACCCGGAGTCACTATTGGTCCTCCGGCTGAAAGGCTGTAGGCTGTTGAACCGCTTGGCGTTGCTATTATTACTCCGTCCGCTCTAAAGCCCGAAACAGGATAGAGCTTGTCCGTATTAAGCGCACCATGACAATCAATTTCGCCCTCTTTTGATAAAATTTGTATATGAATGATGCCGCTTGAAGCATGTCTGCTTATTACAACATCATTGAATGCAATCCATTTCTGAAAAACAACCTCTTTTCTAATTAGCGACAACTCAAAAAGCATTCTATTCTGTGTGCTGTAATGACCGTTGACGGCATCATTAAAAAACTGTTCCATGCGCGAAACCGGAATCTCCGTCAAAAAACCCATTCTTCCGAGATTTATTCCGATCATCGGTATATTATGTCCTGCAACATCTCTTGCCGCTGAAATAAATGTGCCGTCTCCACCGAGAACTATTAAAACGGATATTCGATTAAAAAAATCACTGTCTGCCTTTTTTTCTAAAAGTTTTGCGGTACTGCCGTAAAGAAGCGGCTCTATGTGATGTTTCTCGAAAATCGATATAAGATTTTGAACAATCCGAATGGAATATTCCGAACTAAGAGCTATTATACCCGGTTTTCTAAAAAGCGGGTCTATCGTCATATCGTTTTCTCGTAAATCCGATACCGTTTGTAAAGCTCACTTCCCATCTTTTTTATTCCTCCGTTCATACGGCCGTTTGTTTCCAATATCCAGCTCATTTCACCACCGGCAAAGCCATGTCTTTTTGCAATCTTGAAACCTTCAATATAAAGAACCAGATCAATGCCTCTTCCGCGATAGCCGTTCCGTATACCTAAAAGAGGCATTCTCGCACTTCTTATCTTTTTTATCGATCTCAGAAGAAAGGGCAGCTGCCAAAAATGCAGATTTCCATTATACTTTTTTAAGATTATATTAAAATCGGGCATAAACACGGAAAATGCGATCGGTTTTCCTTTATTTTCGATGAAAAAGACAAAATCCTCTTCCAGCATGTCTTTAAAATCTTTGGTTCCATAAAAAAACTGCTCTTTCGTGGGAGGTACAAATCCCCAATTATCTTTCCAGGCATCACAATAAATCTCCCATATATATCCGATATCACGCTTGAAATGCTTTTTTGAAAACTTCCTTGTTGATAATGTTTCCCTCTTAATAACCCTCTGCTCAAGCTTCTCAAGTCTTTCTATAGGATTAATGAGCGTCAGATACCATGCATAAAGGTCCATTGCCTTTGAGAGTCCGGCAGAGGTTAGCTGCTTGTCATAATAGGGAAAATTATACGGCATCATAAAGACAGGAGGCTGATAAAAACCCTCAATAAGCACCCCGCAGGTATCATTCATAGACGGATTAACCGGACCACGTATCGTTCTTAGTCCGTTATTTTTCAAAAATTTTGATGCAGCATCTATCAGGGATGATGATACAACGCTGCTGTTTATCGATTCATAAAATCCAAAGAACCCGGTCTTGTCGTGATAGTACTCATTGTGTTCTTTGTTGATAACAGCAGCTATTCTTCCTACATTTTTGCCATTTTCTCCGGCTATAAACAACTTAAATCGGTTTTCTTTCCAGAATGGATTTTTTTCGGAAAACAACTTTCTTTCTTCAGACCTCAGCGGAGGTACCCAAAACGAGCTTTTCGGATAAAGCCGGTAAGGAACATTTATAAAATCATCTCTCAGTTGTTTGTCATCAACATCTATAATTTCTATCATAATTTTTGCCTCCGGTAATCTATATTTTTTTAATGCAATCGAGATCAAATAATACTGCACAGGTCAGGTTCAAAATCTTCTCCCATAAATTACTTTCTAAATCCTGAAATTTAGTATAAGAATAAAATGCAATTCAAAATTCAACAGACTGTTGATAAATATCATTGCAAGATGGTAAGGTGATCGAAGCAATCTTTTCCGAATCGGATTGCCGTACACCTTTCCGGTGTTCGTAATGACAAAATAAAGTTTTTGTGCAGACTCTCAAGACCCTGCTCCCAATCTGTTGATTATACCTATCTGTTTACCGGCCTGTTCAAATTTCTCCAAAGCTGTTTCGAGCTGCTCTTTCGTGTGAGTTGCCATCAATGATACTCTGATTAAACCCTCATTGGGCGGAACAGCAGGAGGAAGAACAGGGTTTACAAACAAACCGCTGTCAAAAAGAGTCCTCCACATTCTTAATGTTCTCATCTTATCTCCGGCCACTACCGGAATTATCGGAGTTGTGCTGTTTCCGGTATTGAACCCCAAGTCGTTGAGTCCCTTTCTCATAAATGTTGTATTTTTCCACAATTTTTCTATTCTTTCCGGTTCCGATTTCATTATCTCAAGCGCTTTTAGAACCGCAGCCGTGGCTGCAGGAGTGATACTTGCAGAAAAAATCAGTGAACGCGCATGATGCTTAAGATAGTCAATCACCTTTTTGTCCGATGCCAAAAATCCGCCAAGCGAAGCAAACGATTTGCTGAATGTCCCCATAATAATATCGGTTTGGGCGGTAAGTCCGAAATAATCGGCCGTTCCGCTGCCGTTTTTTCCTATTACACCGAGGGCATGCGCATCGTCAACCATTATTCCAAATCCGTATTTTTCCTTCAACTCTACAAGTTTAGGAAGATTGACAATGTCTCCTTCCATACTAAAGACACCATCAACAACGACAAGTTTACCCTCTGAACTATCTAAACGTTTTAATGCCGATTCAAGAGAATTCATATCATTATGTCTGAAGCGCTTTACTTTTCCAAAGCCAAGCCTTGTTCCATCAATAATGCTTGCATGATCAGACTTATCTATAATAACCACATCATTTTTTTCTATCAAAGCAGATATAGCAAGATTTGCCTGAAATCCGGTAGAAAACAGCAACGCCGCTTCTTTTCCGACAAACTCAGCCAGCTTCTCTTCAAGTTCTACATGAAGATCAAGTGTTCCGTTGAGAAATCTGGAACCTGCATTGCCTGTACCATACTTCCTGATGGCTTCTATTGATGCTTGCTTTACCCTTTCATCAATGGTCAATCCGAGATATGAGTTCGAACCCAGCATTAAAAGCTTTTTCCCGTCAATTGAGACTTCTGTTCCCTGTTCTGTTTCAATCGGCTGGAAATATGGATAAAGATGCATTGCTTTCGCTTGATCCGCTTCCTCAAAATTATAGCATTTTTCAAATAGGTCCATCTATTCCCCTTTTCATTTCATTTTGGTATTGACCCTACAAGGATAGTTTTGTAACCTTATAATGTCAAATGATAAGGGAAGCTTTGTATGATAAAATCAGGAGGAATGATGGCAAATTTTATGGTGGCTGTTATAGGCAAAGATAAACCGGGAATAATAGCAGGAATAAGCAAAGTAATTTATGAAAACGGAATGAACATAGAAGACGGCAGTTCAACTATACTGGCAGGCGAATTCTCTACAATTTTAGTTGTTTCGGGAAATATATCGCAGAATAACCTAAGAGAATCGTTCAAGGGTGTTTCCGAAGCGCTTGATTTGTATATTGCAATACATCAAATAGAAGGCGCAAGAACCGTCAAAGGAAATAACGAACATGCGTTAATTACCGTTTATTCAGCCGATAGACCCGGCATTCTGTACGGCGTAAGTACTCCTTTGGCCGAATATGGGATAAATATTATAGATCTTGACACAAGACTTGTAGGGAGCGAAGACAATCCGGCTTATATTGCAAGTTTTGAGGTTGAACTTCCGGAGCACTACACCTTTGACATGTTAGAGAAATTGATGGCAAAGATTAAGACAGAGCAAAATCTGAACATATCGGCCAAACAGCTAAACGGAACGGCGCTTTAATATAAGGACGACTAATGATATATAAAATTATTCTGTTTCCCGATCCTATACTCAAAAAGATTTCACAGTACATTAATACAATTGATGATAACATTAAAGATTTCTGTAATAATCTTGTAGAAACAATGAAAAACGAGCCGCATGGTATCGGAATTTCAGCTCCTCAAGTAGGTAAACTATTAAGAATAGCAGTTGTGGATGTCTCGAAACACAAAAAAGGAAGGTGGAATAATCATGGACAGCTTTTGATGATAAATCCAAAGATTACCCATAGGGATGGTGAACAAATCGGAAGAGAAGGATGTATGAGTGTACCTGATTATTTCGGAATTGTGACAAGGGCAAGGAGAATCAGAGTGGAATACACCGATATAGATGGAAATTTTCAGGCAATAGACACAAAAGGATATGAATCGGTTGCAATTCAGCATGAGATAGACCACCTGGACGGTTATCTTTTTCTTGATCGTATTACATCATTAAAGCAAGACCTGCATAAAAGAGCCGGCGGGTAAAATTAAGATATCCATATCATCTTAATTCATAGAGCAACATCCTGAACCCTCTCCCAGATCAGCTTTTTCTTTCGTCGCAAACCTCGATAATAACAATTT
>CAZPBP010000064.1:0-299 GCA_964584845.1 uncultured Hippea sp. | reverse complement strand
TGTTTTATTTCTATGCTCTTTGGAGCGATAATGAGACCACTGCACAATAAACGTCTTCACAAAAGTCAAAAAGCCGGTAAGATTTAAAAATTAACATTTGAGGGCTAACCGGTTAGCCTGAAAATTGTAATTTATTAACCGACCCTATGCATTCAACACAGTCTCAGCGAAGAGAGAAAGCGTTAGAGATACGCATGTATGGCTTTTTTGAAAAATCTGTCTATGATATTTCCATCATGATGAAAAAAGCCTTTATTCTTTTATTGTTCATACTTTTATCCGGCTGCGGTTACAAGGCC
>CAZPBP010000063.1:0-6748 GCA_964584845.1 uncultured Hippea sp. | reverse complement strand
TACATTGAAGAAACTGAGACTGCTTCGTCACTTCGTTCCTCGCAGTGACTGGAGGAATCCGTCATTGCGAGCGCAGCGAAGCAATCTCTCTTCTCTTTGTCAACCATTCACGAATCACGATTTGACATTCTGCTTTTCCGCATATTTGCCGTAAGAGCCTGCTTTTTCATAGGCGAGGCAAACTTCTGCAGGATTAATCGATTAATTCAAGAAAGTCTAACAAAGCATATGGGAAAGCAGATATTTGTCCGCATGGAAGACTGATATTGAACAATCTTAACCTTCTGTGGAGACGTTTACTGTGCAGCGGTTTCATAATAGGCTGTAAATGTATTTATTAGCGGTCTTATATCGGAAGATTGTTTATTAACTCTTATCTGTTATAATAGCGGCAAAAATAGAATAGGTTGGGAGGATATATGAAATTCAGTGGGAAAGTATGGAAATTTGGCAACAATGTTGATACGGATGTTATTATCCCGGCCAGATATCTTAACGGATCGGACCCGAAAATTCTTGCGTCTCATGTTATGGAAGATATTGACAGCCGATTTTCCGACAAGGTCAAGACTGGAGACATAATTGTCGCCGGTGAAAACTTTGGCTGCGGATCAAGCAGGGAACACGCTCCCATTGCCATTAAAGCTGCGGGTATCAGATGTGTTATTGCAAAAAGTTTTGCCAGAATTTTTTTTAGGAATTCGTTCAATATGGGTCTTTTGATTATAGAATCGGATGCAGCCGACAAAATAGATCAATTCGATACCGTAACCGTTGATACCGAAAGGGGAGAGATTTACGACTTAACAACAGGCGAAAAGTGGAAAATAAGCAGTCTTCCGGATTTTATACAGGAGCTTGTTGATGTAGGCGGACTTATGAACTACGCAAAAAGACTGGAAGAGAAAGATGCCTGAATTTAATATCTCTGTGATGCCGGGAGACGGCATCGGTCCGGAAATCATGGAGCAAGCTCTTCGCGTACTCGACAAAATTGCAAAAAATTACTCGCACAAATTTAACTACAAAACCGTTTACATAGGCGGATGCTCGATTGACAAATTCGGCAAACCAATAACTGCCGATACGATAGCAACAGTTTTATCAACCGATGCACTGCTTTTTTCAGCGGTTGGAGGAGAGAAATGGGACAACCTTCCTCAGAATATGCGCCCTGAGGCCGGCCTTCTTGAAATAAGAAAGGCTATTTCGGGATATGCGAACATTCGCCCTATAAAAGTCTTTCCCGCAATGGAGACATTCTCAACACTGAAAACTGAGGTAATAAGCGGCATTGATATAGTAATTGTCAGAGAACTTGTCAGTGGAATCTATTTTGGAGAACCGAGAGGTGTTGTAAAACTTCCCGATGGAGTCAGAAAAGGGTTCAATACCATGTCATATAAAGATTATGAGATTGAACGAATCGCAAAGGTTGCATTCGGTTTTGCACAGAAAAGAAGAAAAAAAATCACAAGCATAGACAAAGCAAATGTCCTTGATGTTTCAACTTTGTGGCGGGATGTGGTAAGCGAGGTTCACAAAGATTACCCTGATGTAGTTCTTGATTTTATGTATGTCGACAATGCCGCAATGCAGCTTGTAAGAAATCCGTCACAGTTTGATGTAATTCTGGCAGGAAACATTTTTGGAGATATACTTTCCGATGAGGCTTCTATGATCACAGGTTCACTCGGGATGCTGCCCTCAGCCGCAATCGGGGGCACTGTTGGAATGTTTGAGCCTGTTCATGGTTCAGCTCCGGACATAGCAGGAAAAGCAATAGCAAACCCTGTTGCCCAGATTGTTACCACTGCAATGATGCTTAGATACGGATTAGGTCTTGAAGCGGAAGCAGACGCCGTTGAGAATGCGGTAGACAAAGCGCTGGAAAAAGGATACCGAACCCCGGATATATTTAAAAACGGTAATAAAAAGGTCGACACAATCCAAATGGGTGATGCAATAATAGAGGAAATATGAAAATAGCGTTCTGCTCCGATTCGCATGATAATATGGCAAATATAAAACGACTGATTGAATCGGCAATCGATCGAGAAATAGATTATGTAATTCATCTTGGCGATTTCGTTGCCCCATTTGCCATACAACCGTTTGCAGAATTAAAGAACTTTATAGGTATTCTGGGAAATAATGATGGAGAAGTGATAAGACTTAATGAAACTGCGGAAGGAAAATTAAGAAAAGGACCGGTAGAAATAGTTCTTGACGGAAAATCGTTTCTTCTTATGCACGAACCGTTTGCGCTTAAAAAATTATCTAAGCAATTTGATTATGTATGCTATGGCCACACCCACCACTCGGAAATAACAAAAACCGAACGCGGAGCGATAATAAACCCGGGAGAGCTATGCGGCTATTTGACCGATACTGCAAGCTGGGTATCTCTTGATACTGAAACGTTTGAACTCAGGCTTGTTTCACCAATATAGAAGGATCTTATGGCAAAAATTCTCATGACGAGGCGAATTCCAAAAAAGGGAATAGAAATTTTAAATGCTGAACATAAGCTTGATATAGCCGGAGACAGAAGTTTAAGTTACAATGAACTGTTTGAAAGAATTGACCAATATGATGGTGTTCTTAGCATGCTTTCCGACAAATTTGATGAACCGATGATAAAAAAGGCAAAACGACTCAAAATTATCAGTAATTATGCAGTAGGATACGATAATATTGATCTGAAAGCTGCCGAAGCAAATAATATAATTGTCACAAATACGCCTGATGTGCTGACTGAAGCTACTGCAGAGTTGGCATTCTCACTTATGCTTGCGGCTGCAAGAAAACTGATAGAAGGCGACAAGTTTGTCAAAAGCGAAAAATTTGAAGGTTGGGAACCTCTTCTTATGCTCGGCAAAGAAGTAAGCGGAGCTAATCTGGGTATCATAGGATTCGGCAGAATAGGACAAGCGGTTGCCAAACGCGCAAAAGGCTTTTCGATGAAAATATTCTACAGCCAGAGAAAACGAAATGAAAAGGCTGAAGTCGAATACGGGGCAAAGTTTTTGCCCATCGATGATCTGTTGGCTATTTCTGATTTTGTAAGTATCAATGCTCCGCTTAACGCAGAAAGTTATCATCTCTTGAATAAAGAAAGACTAAGCAAAATAAAAAACGATGTAATTATTATAAATACCGGCAGAGGAGCCATAATAGATGAAAAGGAGTTGGCAAATGCGCTTATCTCTGGAAAAGTTGCCGGGGCCGGACTTGACGTATACGAATATGAACCAAAAGTTACAAAAAGACTTCTGGGAATGGACAACGTAGTACTTCTTCCGCATCTTGGAAGCTCTACCGTAAAAACGAGAGACAGAATGGCGGAAATGGCGGCAACTGCAATAGTTGATTGTTTTGAAAACAAAATGCCTCTGCATATTGTAAAATGAAAGATATAAAGCAGCTGGCAAAAGAGGCGATAAAGATCGAGGCTCAAGCGGTAATGAGCCTTGTTGAAAGGATAGATGAAAAATTCGAAGCGGCAGTTGATGCAATTTTTGAAATAAAGGGAAAGGTGGTGGTAACCGGCGTTGGAAAATCAGGCTTAATCGGAAAAAAAATAGCCGCCACATTTTCAAGTACCGGAACTCCATCGGTTTTTCTGCACCCCTCGGATGCAGCACATGGAGATCTCGGCATCCTTATGAGAGGCGATCTTGTCATTGCACTCTCAAAAAGCGGCAATACCGATGAACTCATAACAATTATGCCCGCCATAAAACGATTTGGAAACACACTCATCGCAATAGTCGGCAGCAAAAATTCACAACTTGCAAAGCAAGCGGATATTGTTCTTGACGGTTCAGTTGCAAAAGAAGCCTGCCCTCTTGGAATTGCTCCTACTACCTCAACCACAGTATCTCTCGTTATAGGTGACGCTCTAGCTGCTGCATTAATTGAAAAACGCGGTTTCAGCAAAGACGATTTTTCATCGTTTCATCCATCCGGGACTCTCGGCAAGCAATTGATCTACAGAGTTTACGATCTTATGCATACAAAAAATGAACTTCCGGTCGTAAAAACAGATACAAATATGAATGATCTTATATATGAAATATCATCGAAACGACTGGGTGTAACAACCGTTGTGGATGAAACCGGATCATTAACCGGCATAATAACCGACGGAGACATAAGAAGAGCAATTGAGAAAAATATAAACCGCCTTTCCACACTTAAGGCAGGCGAGATATTGACTGCATCACCAAAAATTATCGGCAAAGACGAGTTAGCCATAAAAGCGGCAAATGTTATGGAAAAACATAGAATTACAAGTGTCGTAATAACAGATGATATGAATTGCCCCATAGGTATAATTCATATGCATGATATTCTTGCGGCAGGTATCCTGTAAATGATAAAAATGATTCTCACGGATATTGACGGAGTTCTGACCGATGGCAGAATTGTGATATCGGAAAAAGGTGAATTAACCGCATTTTTTGATGTTAAGGACGGGCATATGATAAAGATGGCACAGAAGGCCGGGCTGATTGTGGGAGCTATCTCAGGAAGGTCAAGCAAGGCAAATTTTTACAGAATGAACGAGTTGGGCATAACCGAACTGTATCAAAACTGTCACAAGAAACTGCCGCAAGCCAAAATAATTATAAAAAAATATGATCTCTCCTGGAACCAAACAGCCTACATAGGGGATGATGTCATTGATATTCCCGTTTTGAGAAAGGCGGGATTCTCTGCATGCCCTGCAGATGCAGCAGAAGAGGTAAAAGAGCATGTTGATTTTGTCTCTAACTATAATGGCGGTAGAGGGGCACTGAGAGAAATAATAATTGCTATCCTCAAAAAAAACGGTCAATGGCAAAAAGTTCTAAGCGATTACTTAGAATAAAAATCTATAAATACTCTATATTTGCCATACTTATATTGGCAGGGATATCGATTGTTGTCTCGTCTTTAGAAAAAAGGGCAGGTATGATAATTACCGGTACACCCGACTTCACGGAAAACATTATAAAGAATTTCAGATATAAAAAGATGAAAGACGGAAAACTGCTCTATACCATTGATGCTCCGATAGTCAGAATGAAAGGGAATCGCTATATTATGATCAAGCCTTCCGTTATTTACTTTTCACAAAAACGAAAATATCGAATGAAATCCGAAAGAGCCGTTTACAACAAAAATGGAAATATGGAGGCAACCGGACATATAAAGATAAAAACAAGCGATGGCTATATTATATCAACCGAATATCTAAAATATAATGCTAAAACAAGGACTATGTATGCCCCGCAAAAGATAAGCATAACGGGAAATAAAATTACGGGAAGAGGGAGAGGCGCTCTTATAGATATAAAAAAAGGTATCCTGACCATACAGAAAGATGTAATAATAAGACTAACAGACACAAAGTCATTTATGTGATATAATATTATGAAGTATATAACAGGAAAATCAAAACCGTTAACAGGAAAAATCAGAACGGCATCGGACAAATCAATTAGCCATAGGGCGCTTATGCTCGGACTCCTAAACCATGGAAAAACAACCATCAGACGGCTGCTTGATGCCGATGATGTAAACCGTACAATGAAAAACTGTGCAATGCTCGGAGCAAAAATTGAGCATATCGACGACACTTTTTTTGTATCCGGAGGACAGATAAAAGAACCGAACAACATTCTTGATTTCGGCAACTCCGGAACCGGCGCAAGATTATCGATAGGTTTGCTGTCGGCCAGACCGATAGTTTCAATTGTTACAGGTGACAACTCCCTGCGCACAAGGCCAATGAAGAGAATCATTGAACCGCTTTGCAGAATGGGTGCAATTATATATTCAAGAAAAGATGGGCACCTGCCGGCTGCGGTGATCGGAAACAAACTTAAATGTATAAGATATGTAAACGACATCGGATCAGCTCAGGTTAAATCTGCAATAATACTTGCATCACTTGCCTGCGAAGGCAAAACAGTTATAGAAGATCCAAAACATTCAAGGGATCACACCGAAAGACTTCTGATTCAAAGCGGAGCCGACATCAATATAGATGGCAGCAAAATAGAAATTTCGAGATCGGAAATAGACAGTGAACTTGAAATCATGATTCCGGCAGATTTTTCATCTGCGGCATTTTTGATCGCCTATGCACTGCTGAAAAAAGATTCGGATATAATATTGAAAGATGTCGGTATTAATCCAACAAGAACCGGGATGCTGGATGTGCTGAAACTTTTCGGAGCAAGAATTGATCTGATACAACAGACGTCTTTCGGGCTTGAACCGGCAGCAGATATTCATGTTACATATCAAAAAGAAGAGATGAGAGGCGCTGCAATCCCTCAAGAGCTGGTAGTCAGCGCAATCGATGAGATTCCCATAATCGCAGCAATTGCAGCATCAATTGAAGGAAAAACGATTATTAAAGGAGCAGGAGAACTCAGGTACAAAGAATCCGACCGCATAGACCTTATTGTGAGAAATCTTACTGCAGCAGGCGTCAAATGCACCGAATATGCCGACGGATTTGAAATCGAAGGATCTGAAAAGATTAAGAGTGCCGATATCATCACAAAATTTGACCATAGAATCGCTATGAGCTTTATTATATTAGGATCTGTTTTTGAAACGGCTCTAAAGGTTTCAGACATAGAATCGATAAAAACATCTTATCCGGGATTTTTTAAAAACTTAATGCTTCTTTATTAACTGATGTTACGCACTAAACGCAGCTGCAGTGACAATAGCAGCGTATAAAGTG
>CAZPBP010000062.1:0-6763 GCA_964584845.1 uncultured Hippea sp. | reverse complement strand
GAGCGTAGCGAAGCAATCTCTCTTTTCTTTGTCAACTATTCACGAATCACTATTTGACATTTTACTTTTCCGCATATTTGCCGGAAGAGCCCTTATTTTGAAGTCGAAAGAATATCACTCAATTTAAGTATCGTTTCTGCATATGGAACACTACTATTGTAATGAAGAATCGTCTGCAGTTTTCTTTTGCTGCTCCATCCTTCTTTCATAAGGAAATTTGCGGCGCTTGCAGCTGCATCATTAAGATTATACAGATCGGCCTTTTTATCTCCGTTGCCGTCTTTTGCATATATAAGATAGCTTGTCGGGATAAATTGAGGAATTCCAAATGCTCCGGCCCATGATCCATTTAATCTGAATACATCTATTTTCCCCTCTTTCCAAATCTTCTGCACAGCCCGCATCTGTTTGATTGCCCAGTTAAACCGCTTTTTTTGTTTGGAGTCCTTTAGGTTGGAAAATGCTATAATATTTGCATATACATTGGCTACGTTATATCCGCCTATTTGCCTACCAAAATCAGATTCAACAAATAGAATTGCGGCAATAATCGTTCCATTTACACCGCTTTTTTGGGCAGCATCAAAAATAGCCTTATGACCGGCATAAAATTTTGTTATTCGATCGATTGATCGTTTGCTGAAATAATGTTTATATTGAGATTCTGTTTCTTTGTGATAAAAATTTTTTTTGACGACAATTGGTCGAGGGACAAAATGCTCATTAAGTTTTTCTATAAAAGCCGGCAAAAAACCGTTTGTTTCAAGGCGATTTACAAGATATTTGTTCGATGCTGCGTACAATAAATTGCAGTTAAGAGTGAGAGCAAGCAATATAAATAAAATCTTTGATGCAAAAACCGACATAAAAAACCTCCAATTCGGACAATTTTCTTACGCAGCATGATAAAGGCTGATTTAAGATTTATCAAGTACTTTTGCGGTGATGCGTAGGGTAGATTAACTATTTAAATCCATATTTTACCAGCTTATAGCGAAGTACTCTCTCGCTTATTTTTAGTTTTTGAGCTGCTCTTGTCTGTACCATTCCGGTAGTTTCGAGTGCATTTTTTATCAGGTCCCTTTCTAATGCTTCAACCGCCGCCTCAAGTCCATTATCGAGAGTTATGGAAGCATCAGGTTGGATATTTTTAAGTTCGGAGGGCATCAAAGATGTATCTATTAAAGAAGAATGAGAAAGTATTACAGCGCGCTCTACATAGTTTCTCAGCTCTCTGATATTTCCAGGATAGTCATAATTGGTAAGCGCCTGAAGTGCGTCTTGCGTAAAACCTTTGATATTTTTGTTGTATCTACGAGCAAATTCCTTGCAGAATTCCTCCGCCAAAATCGGTATATCTTCCTTTCTTTCTCTCAAAGGCGGAACATCTATTTTTATGACGGACAGTCTGTAGTAGAGATCACTTCGGAATGCTCCGGTGTTAATTCTTTTATCCAGATTCTGGTTTGTTGCTGCAATTATTCTTACATCAATAGGGTGTTCAGATGAAGCACCGATGGGCATAATCATCTTTTCCTGAAGCACTCTTAAAAGCTTTGATTGCAAATTATAAGGCATATCGCCTATTTCATCAAGAAAAAGTGTTCCTCTTGATGCAAGGTCAAATTTTCCGACTTTACTGCTTTCGGCTCCGGTAAAAGCCCCTTTTTCATATCCAAAAAGTTCACTTTCCAGGAGATCTATAGGGATTGCGGCTGCATTTATTTTTATCAAATTTCCTTTTCTTCCGCTTGACTTATGCAAAGCATCCACAACAAGTTCTTTTCCTGTTCCGCTTTCTCCGGTAATCATAACCGGAACATCGGTTCCGGCTACTCTTTTTACCACAGAAAGCACCTTTTTTATGGAGTCGCTTTCACCTATTATTTTGTGACTAACGGATGAAAGCTGCTGCTTCAATTGAATATTTTCTATGGTTATCATTCGTTTTTCGGAAGCTTTTTTGATTAATATTGAGAGATGTTCAAAATCAATCGGTTTCGTTATAAAATCATAGGCTCCTTTTTTCATCGCATCCACAGCAATATCTATATTTCCGTATGCTGTTACGACTATCGCTTCTATTAAAGGATTTTTTTTCTTTATTGCCGATATCAGCTGACTTCCGCTCATATTAGGCATTTTAAAATCTGTTATAACTACCGACGGCAGAAATCGGTCGATAATATTTAAGGCTGCAGCGCCGTTTGAAGCGGTTCTAACTACATAACCATCCATCTCCAGCAACTGAGCCAGCGCATCTCTTTGTGTTTTTTCATCATCAACAATTAAAATCTTACTTTCTGTAATCATTGCGGAATTCTGATGATTGCTGTTGTTCCTTTGCCTATTTTAGAACCAATATGTATTGTGCCTCCCATTATATAAACGATCTTTGAAACAGTGGGAAGTCCAAGCCCTGTTCCATTCTGTTTTGTAGTAAAATACGGATCAAGCGCATGAGAAAGCGTATCTTCGTCCATTCCTATACCTTCATCGGTTATGGAAATTATAAGTTCTTTAGATACAATTTTTCCGCTTAATCTTATTGTCGATTTGGGTTTTGAAGCATCTATAGCATTTAATATAAGATTTTCTATTGCCTGACGAGTCATGTTTACGTCTATCGCAATCTCTTCCTCAGTCGAGTCAACAGTAATTTTTATTTCCTTTTTTCCTGCTGTCTCTCTGAAAATATCAACGGTATTGTTCAGAAATTTTAATAGTGAAGCTATTCGTTTTTCAATTTTTTGTATTTTAGAGAATGAAAGAAAATCGGTAACAAGTTTATTTAGTCTATTTATCTCTTCTTTTATCAGTATCGCGCCGCTGCTTGTCACCTCTTTTCGTTTTGATGCTGCCTGAACCATCAATGATATTGCGTTCAAAGGATTGCGAATTTCATGTGCAAGTGATGCAGCAAGAGTGTTCAGTGCTTCAGAACGTTTCATTTTTTCGATATCCTTTTTTAATCCGACAATCTCTTCCATGTTCTTTTTTCGCAAGGCATAGATTACCACTATAATAATGGTTGCGGCAACAATCAACATGAGGCTGATAATTGCAGTATATAACTTTTCTAATTTTATAACCCTGCTTAGCTCTATTTCTTTCAGATCAATGCTTAAATAACCAACTATTTTGCCGTTTAAACGTACTATATTGCGTGAAATGAGATGGTAAATATCACCAATTTTTAGTAAACTATAAGGAGCTCCAATCTCTTCATCGGGAAAACTTTTTTTTCGTAACCGCTTTATAAGACTCCCGTTTACATTAAAAAACAGAATATTGTTTATTCTTTTATCCGATTTAAGTTTGTCAAATATAAGATCCAATGCATTCCTGAAATTTACCAATGCTAATTTTTTTGAATTCAATGTGATTAAAAGGTAACCGCCGTCTGTAAAATGTTCGATGTAATTTATAGGCGCTATGGCTGTCTTTGAAAACCGAGGTTCTCCAACTATTTTGTATTCTCCCTTTTTTAGGTTGGATAAAGCATTATTAAGATGATTCTGATACATAAAAAACAGCATCGGATATTTCAAAGATAATTGATTCATAAGACCGTTGTTGACAATTACATAATATTTTCCGGTTTTGGAAATATATACGGCTTGATCAATAATATTTCTGTCTATAACAAGCTTTAGTTGCCTGCTGTCTTTCCCTTCCCGTATAAGTCTTTTCAAGAGGCGAGCCGTTTTTATTATTCTCCTGTATATTAGTTCTTCAAAGAATTTTCTATCAGCGAAAGCTGAAACGAAGTTTTTAAGTAAAGTTTCCGAGGTAAATGCTCCCTGTTTTATAGCCAAATTCTTCAAGTTTCTCTCCACATGCCATATTGAGCTGAAAGCAAAAATTATTGTTGCAAATACCGCCACTGCTACAAATGCCGATAGATAAAAAGTATCATTTTTTTGATAGCGCACGTTTTGATTTTAACCGTGAAACAGGAGATTTGCAATGCGGACGAATCCATCTAAGCCCGAGAGACTCTCGGGCTTAGATTGCAAGGAGGGTTTTATACGCTAAGGAGGCGTATGAATTAGTTGGTAATTTAATAGTAGGCCAAAATCTTTTTTTGACCAGGAGTCAAGCTGTTGTATATTTTACTTAAGCTGCTTAACATCTCTTTTTGAAAACCGTTAGTTATTTGTGTGCGTTTATCAATATAGCTTGATATCTTGTTAAAATCGATAGGATAGCTGATCTTCGCTGCCATTATTTCACTTTGAACAGCAGCCATCTTTCCTCCGAAAAGGATTTTATCTTCTTTTATTTTTCTGATAATCGGTTTAATCGTATCTTTCTGAGTTATACTAAGTTTTAGTTTTCTTAATCCTGCAAGAGGAAACAAACTGTCTGAAAATCCGCCATGCATGAAGCCTCTCATCATGCGACCCATTTGAAATCCGCCATGATTTTCATAACCCATATTGTAGTTACAATATCTGTTATTCCTTTCTCCGTCCATTTTGTTTGATCTATTGTCATTATTTATCATTCCACTTATGCCGTAACCTCTTTCATGAGCATTATTCATATATCCGTTGCGATTCATCATTTCCATATTATAACTCCTTTCATGAGCATTATTCATATATCCGTTGTTTTGGCTGAAAGAATTAGCATAAACAGTTCCTCCGGATGCCATCAAAGTGGCTGCCAAAAATCCTGTAAACATTGATTTCGATATTTTCATATCTTACCTCCATTTTATCATTAATAGATTATTAGCAAACTTCGTTCTAAGAAAAACAGGTATATATATCTCTATTATCGACAATAATGTCGAAAAAGCGACAAATCTATTATGAGACCACTGCACAATAAACAAATTCACAGCTTTTTATTGTGCAGTGGTCTCATTGTTATTTGCAGATCGACGTATGCGGATATGGAAAAAATCTGATAAAAGTCATCCTTGGTGTGGGAATCTGTTTATTTTGTAGAAATATTGTATGTTTGTTGATTTTGATATTGATTTTGTTATATGTCAAAATAGAGTTGCTGCCCTGTCTTTTTATATAAAACGGACCAAGCTTTCCTTGCGAACGGAGATCGCGGATAAAAAGATTATTGATCCCCTCCGACTTCAACAGGCCTTTGATCTTATAAATTTTAGTATTTCCAAGCAGCCATGCCGTTTTGCCCTCTGTTGCAAGGATAGAGTATCCGCGCCTATTGGCAATAATGTAGAGACCGGGCGACAGTTTTATGATTATGGAAAAGATCAGCAATATGATTGTCAAAGAAAACAGTACATAGTTCGGTTTCCTGTAAACAAGCAGAAACAGCGCAAGATAGAATAAACCGATCATAAACCAACCGGTTTGAAATATGCTTACATATATAAGATGCCCGAAAGCGGTAATCAGATACGACAGAATTCCAAACATCACATTAATAAAAGATGCGGCAGGCACGACGAGGGAACTGTGAGGAGCGGCCACAAGAAGAATTGAGAAAAGCTGAAGAGCCGGAATTATGGCAAACTCTACCAGAGGCACAATAACAAGATTCGAAATGGGTGAAATCGGTGTCATCATTCCAAAAAAATGAAGCTGAAGAGGAAGCATTAAGATAGATATCAACAGATAAAAGAGGAGAGCATGCAAAATTCTGTTCTTGATGGTAATATTTTTATACAAAATCATTGCGAAGGCAGTTCCGGCAAACGAAAGAGTAAAACCTGCAGACAAAAAGTCGAAGGGCATTGCGATTCCTATCAATGCTGCTGCAATGAAAAGTGCATTGAAGCCTGAAAACGGCCTTCTTAGTATGACAGACAGGAGATATGCCGCTATCATAAAAAATGCTCTAACCGCTGAAACTCTGAGACCGGTAAAATAGATAAAAAACAATGATGCAAAAAGCAAGACAATTGCTATGATGCGTTTTGTATCAAAATTTTGGTAAACAGGCGGTATATTATGGAGAAGGAGCTTCAGGATAAATCCAAAAAAGATCAAAAAGAAGCCGAGATGAATTCCCGACACGGCAAGAAGGTGGCTAACCCCTGCCCTTTGAAATCTCTCATAGGCTGATTTTGAGGCGGGCATTCCCAGGACAAGACTTGATGCTACCTCCGGATTGATGATCCATTTACCGAATTTAAGAGATATCTTATTTCTTAAAACATCGATAAAATCTAATGTTCCATGCTTAATTGCGACAACGCTGTCTGCGTTTATAGAAGCTGAAATCTTTTTGGATCTTAGAAAATCAGAGAATGTCGGATTGAGCCTGCATTCCGGTCTAAGAGGAACAAATCTCCCTGTTACTCTCACTGTATCGGAATAGTACGGGGAGTAAGATGAGCGAACCCAATATCGCGCTTTATCGGACTTTAGGATGAAACTATGAAGCTTGTTTTTTGTTGACGAAAATGTTTCAACATGACCGATAATGTTTCCGTAATGCCATTTTACAGGTTTAATGTTTTGACCGGTTATCTGATAAAAAAATACCGAAAGCATAGCAATATAAATTGCAGCAGCGGTGATATTTACAATTTTAAGAAAAAATAGGGCAATTGTTAGCAATATCAGCAGAGCTAACAGCAAAGGTAAGGGTATTAGATAAATAAAAATTTGACTGCAAAAAATAAACAGAAACGGATACCTGTGAAAAATAATCTTTATACTCTCGTATATGCCTGATTGTTTTATATGAAATTTTAAAAATTGTATCATGAGACCGCTGCACAATAAGCGTCTTCACAGAAGCCAAAGAGCCGGCGAGATTTAAAAATTAA
>CAZPBP010000061.1:0-6821 GCA_964584845.1 uncultured Hippea sp. | reverse complement strand
ACAAGAAGAACTCCCTCGCTCGCCCTCAGTGCTCTGGATACTTCATAAGAAAAATCTACATGCCCCGGTGTATCAATCATATTAAGATAATAATTTTCATTATTATACAGATATCTCATTAAAACCGTCTGTGATTTTATGGTTATTCCGCGCTCCCTTTCAAGTTCCATGCTGTCAAGAAGCTGCTCTTTCATATCACGCTTTTCTACAGTTCCGGTAAGCTCGATAAGCCTGTCCGCAAGCGTTGATTTTCCGTGATCAATATGGGCAATAATTGAAAAATTTCTTATGCAGGATAATTTGTTCAATACAGATCCCGAAGCATTGCTTTTTCATTGCAGCAGGAAAGCAGCGGGCATCTTGCGCAATAATCCCATATTTTTTTATCCGGAATTTTACTGAATTCAATTAGATAAAAACCTTGTTTTCTGAAAAAATCTACCTGATATGTTAATGCAAAAACCTGTTTTAAACCTAACAATTTTGCATCATATATCAGACTTTTGACTAACTTTCCTCCAACTCCGGTCATTCTGGCGCTTTGAACTACGGCGAGTGATCTTATTTCAGCCCATTTTCTGTTCCATATGTACAGCGACGAACATCCAACCGTCTTATTGTCATTTTCCGCCAGCTTGAATGTTCTTATCTCTGCGGCTATCTCATCTTTTGTACGTACAAGGAGCAGATTTCTCTGAGCCTCCTGCTTTATAATGTCATAAATTTTATCAACATCATGCAGGTTTGCATTTTTAATAGTTAAATTCATAAATACTATTTCTAACCTCTTTTTAAAAAATTTCAACTAACTCCGCTGGAAACAGCATCATAATCTTCATTATAATATCGCGCGCGCGACTTCTCAAATCGCTCTGATACTCTTATTTCCAAACAAACCACTTATCATATCCTTATCAGTCAATTCTTCAATACAACATTCCAAAGATATAAAAATGGAAATATTATCATATATGAGACCACTGCACGGTAAGCGTCTTCACAGCAGCCTTTCTTTTTTTGAGATTTGGGAACATAAAATTATCCACTCTTTCCGCTATCTCCGAATCTTCTCATTTTATTATTTTTCATATAGATTTTCGATGAGGCAAATTCGCTCTATTGACATAATACGCTTTAATTATTATCATCTACTGTTGAAAATAGTTTTTCGATGGTTATAATGACCGTTCCATATATGAATAAAGAGGTGTGTATGCGTTATTATGAAACGATGGTTGTATTTAAGTATGATCTTCCCGAGAAAGCAATAGATGAAGTAGCCTCGAAGATAGAATCAACCATAAAAGAGGAATCGGGAGAAATTTTAAAGGCGGAGAATTGGAATAAAAAAACTCTCTCCTATAAAATAGATAAAGATGAATATGGGATTTATCGATTGTGGCATTATAAATCCGGCGAAGATGTACCGGATAGGCTTGACAAATATTTCAGAATAACAGACGGTGTAATTCGTTTTCAAACCATTCTTATGTATAAAAAGGATATTGATCTATATGAAGGTAAAGCAGAAGAACCGGAAAGCGAAAATACGGCGGAGATCGAAGAGACTTAAAGGAGAAGTATATGGCTGATTACAACAAGGTAATTCTCGTGGGTCGTTTGACAAGAGATCCGGAATTAAAATATTTGTCTTCCGGTATGGCTGTTGCAGCGATAGGAATCGCTGTAAACAACAGTTATACAAATAAGGAAGGTAATAAGATTGAGGATACTCTGTTTATCGAGATTTCAGTCTTTGGAAAACAAGCTGAGAATGTACATCAATATCTCAAAAAAGGCAGCAGCATTTTAGTTGACGGAAGACTTAGATACAGAACATGGGAAGCATCCGATGGTGGCAAACGCTCTAAACATGAGATAGTGGCACAGCGTATTCAGTTTATGGGATCACCTAAAGTTGCTTCAAAACAGCAGGAAACGAACAATCCCGACAATCCAATAGAAGAAGATGATATACCATTTTGATGGAGAAGGAGTATAAATGGCAAGAATAAAAAGTAGAGAGGGCGGAAGAAGCAGATTTTTTGTAAGAAAAAGATTCTGCTATTTTTGCGTTAATCATGTGGACGAGATAGATTATAAAGATGTATCCACATTAAAACATTACCTGACCGAACGATTTAAGATCATTCCGAGAAGAAATTCAGGTAACTGTGCAAAACATCAGAGGAAGCTTTCAACAGCGATAAAGCGCGCAAGAAATATGGCTTTGCTTCCATTTACGATTCATTCACATTAGGATACCGATATGAAGATACTTTTGCTGGATGATATTGATAAACTTGGAAGAATCGGTCAAATTAAGGAAGTTGCGAGAGGATATGCCAACAACTTCCTGATACCTAAGGGTCTTGCTATAACGGCTACAAAAGCAAATAAAAAAATTGTGGAACAGCAAAGGCTTGAAGCAGAAAAGAGATATAGTGCTCGGTTGAAAAATGCCGATAACAACAAGGCAAAACTTGAAACGTTGAAACTTGAAATTGAGAAAAAGGCAGGTTCCTCCGGCAAGCTTTTTGGCGCGGTTACAAGCAATGAGATAAAAGAACTTATAGCCAAAGAGGGATACAATATTGATAAAAAACAAATTGTCATTGAAAAACCGATAAAATCTATCGGTGATTACACTATATATGTCAATATTTATGGAGGCATTAAGGCAGCCTTGAAGCTGACTGTCGGGCAGGATAATGCCGAAAGGGAATCTTAAGCAATTCTTACCATCCAATATTGAGGCAGAGAAATCACTTCTTGCCTCAATATTGATATCACAGGATGCACTTTATGATGCATTGTCAAAGCTGTCGCCGGATGATTTCTATCAGCCGAGCAATCGACTTATTTATGAAGCTATTCTGAATTTAAGTAAATCGGGCAAGGCCATAGATTTGGTGATAATTTCAGAGGAACTTTCCAAAACCGACAAAATCGATGAGATAGGAGGAGTCGGATATCTTGCTGAAGTTGCCGATTTTGTTCCTACTCCGTCAATTGCCGAAAGCTATATAGAAATTATCAAGGAAAAATCGTTATTAAGAAAAATAATAACCGCATCTAACGAACTGCTTTTAGATGGATACAACGGCAAATTTTCGGCAGAGGAACTGTTGTCGGAGGCTGAACGAAAAATATTCAATATAGCCTCATACAAATTGAATGACGAGCTTGTTCCTGTTGCAGAATATACAAATGATGTAGCCAATGAGCTGGAAAAATTACACAAATCGAAAGGCAGCGACCTTTCAGGCATCTCTACCGGATTTGGTAAGCTTGATGAGATGACAAGCGGTCTTCAAAATGGCGATCTGATAATAATAGCAGGAAGACCGGGAATGGGAAAAACCAGCTTTGCACTCAATATAGCCCAATACGCTTCCCTTGATGCAGCCAAAAATGTGGCATTTTTTTCTCTTGAGATGTCGAGAAAACAGCTTGTCTTTCGACTTGTATCATCTATAGGAAAGATCGACAGCTATTTGATTAGAACGGGAAGATTCAAAAATGATCAATGGACAACAATCACCGATGCACTTGACAGATTATCGGCAGCAAAACTGTATATTGATGATACTCCGTCAACTGCTACTATGCAGATTGCCGCAAAATGCAGAAAAGCAAAACTGCAGCATGGGCTTGATCTCATAATTATCGACTATCTCCAACTTATAAAAATGCGTGAAAAAGAGAGAAAAGACCTTGAAATCTCAGAAACCACAAGATCACTTAAAATAATGGCAAAGGAGCTTAATGTTCCGGTAATTCTTATCTCTCAGTTAAACAGAGCACCTGAAGCAAGGGACAACAAGCGTCCCAGAGCTTCAGATTTAAGAGAATCGGGAGCAATCGAGCAGGATGCGGATTTGATTCTTTTTGTATATAGAGACAGCTTTTACAAAAGAGATAAAGAGAATGATGATAAAACAGCTGAAATTATAATAGGAAAACAGCGCAACGGGCCTGTGGGTACGGTAAAATTGGTATTTATTAATGAATATACGAGCTTTGAAAACAGATCAACGGAGGAATATTTTGAAGAGTAAAATTTTTGCAAAAAAGTGCTTTGTCCGATTTGATAAAAATGGGAAAAGCACATTTGGAATTTATAAAGAAGGACTTATAGACATACTCGATAAAAGCTTTTTCTGTAAAGATTCGACTGTAATCGGCGAGATCGCCGTCAGCAGCGTCAAGCTTCTTGCCCCTGTTGAACCGAGCAAAATTGTAGCAATCGGACTCAATTACGCCTCGCATATCGGAGAACTTCATCCTGAAATAACAGGTATTCCGTCTCCCAAACTTTTCATAAAACCATCAACTGCAATTATAGGCCCTGATGATAAAATTATCTATCCGGATATGACCCATCATGTTGATTATGAAGCCGAACTCGGTGTTGTGATAGGTGAACGAACAAAAAATGTCACGGTGCAGGAAGCAAAAGACAGCGTATTGGGATATTGCTGCTTGAACGATGTAACTGCGAGGGACCTGCAGAAATCGGACGGGCAGTGGACGCGGGCCAAATCATTTGATACATTTTGCCCAATTGGTCCGGCAATAGCAAGAAATGTTGATCCTTTCAATCTTGAAATCGAGTGCTTCGTAAACGGAAAACTGCGTCAGTCGGGGAACAGTTCACTTATGATAAAAAATGTCTACGAGTTAATAAGTTTTATTTCAAAAATTATGACTCTTTTGCCGGGAGATATAATAGCAACCGGAACCCCAAAAGGAGTGGGAGAAATTAAACCTGGAGATGAAGTAACAATAAAAATTAATAAAATAGGTGAGCTGACAAACTATGTTGCCGGCATCAGATAGCCTTATTATATTGTTCAATTTAAACCTTTAGAATGTCTCTATTAATTCCGGCATTTTGAATTGAGAATCCAAATCTACAGGTAAAACGCAAATGACAGACAGCATAAGAGTTGTCCGGGGTTACAGAAGCCGCAGTGAGAGAAAATTGATTTGAAACGAATTTTTTACGTTATTTGAAATAAATATTAGATATATCCGGTGAAAATAATGAAGAAGTGTGATCGGAACCATGTTTTTTACAACAGATTTTCTATTCCCTGTAGCCTTCGACATAGATATTGCCGAAATTTGTAACGAAACAGGAGACTAATTTGGGACTCAAGATGATTGTAATGTAAACTGTGCTTAGCGCGTAAGGTTAGTTTATAATGAAAATACTTAAGGAGTAATGATATGAATTTTACGGTTTCCAACCGATTAAAAAAACTTCCTCCGTATCTCTTTGCGGAGATTGATGATGAAAAAAACAGGCTTTTAAAGCAGGGAAGAAAAATTCTTGATCTCGGAATTGGAGATCCCGATCTGCCTACACCCGAACCGATTATTGATGCGGCTGCCGAAGCGCTGCATAACAGCAAGAATCACCGTTATCCAAGCTATAAAGGTTCATCAAAATTTAGAAAAGCGGTATCGGAGTGGTATAAAAACCGTTTTAATGTAGAACTAAATCCTGAGGATGAGATAATTTCACTTATCGGTTCTAAGGAAGGCATAGGACATCTACCGCTGGCATTTTTGAATACCGGCGATATTGCACTGATTCCCGATCCTTCATATCCGGTTTATTCCACCGGAACAATGTTTGCCGGTGGAGTTGCCTGCAAGATGCCGCTGCTGGAGAAAAATAATTTTTTGCCTGATTTTGAAAGTTTATCGATTGATATGCTGGAAAAAGCTAAACTTATCTATCTGAACTATCCAAACAATCCTACCTCAGCTGTTGCCGATTATTCATTCTATGAAAAAGCTATATTTTATGCCAAAAAATATAATATTATTATAGCGTCGGATCAAGCGTATTCAGAGATCTATTACAAAAAACCGCCCATAAGCATACTTAGTCTGCCGGGTGCTAAAGATGTTGCAATAGAGCTTAATTCGTTGTCCAAAAGCTTTAATATGACCGGCTGGAGAATAGGAATGGCGGTTGGCAATAAAAAGCTTGTCGAAGGACTTGGAAAGATAAAGACCAACTTGGATTCGGGAGCTTTTGGTGCAATACAGGATGCTGCATGTTACGCGCTGAATAACTATGAGCAGCTTGGTACCCCAATACGCAAAATTTATATTTCAAGAAGAGCAAAATTAGCAGAAGCCTTAAGAAAAGGAGGGTTCAATTTCAAAGTTCCGGAGGCAACATTTTATTTTTGGATAAAAACACCGGAGAAAAGAAATTCGAAAGAGTTTGCAAAAGCACTTCTTGTAGATAAAGGAATTGTCGTAACTCCCGGAGTCGGATTTGGAGAATCGGGTGAGGGATATTTCAGAATAAGCATGACAGCGGATGAAAAAACTCTGAGTGAGGCTGCTAAAACTATTGCATCAATTTAAAGTTCTTCTTGGTTTGGGAAGTAATCTGGGCAACAAAAAAGGGAACATAGCGCAAGCAATTGATCGTCTCGGTAAAATCTTATACATAAAGCAAGCATCAAGTCTGTATAAAACCGGTCCTATCGGATATGTCGATCAGCCGGACTTCTATAATCGGTGCATAACAGTCGAAACAGAGTTGTTTCCTTTTAGTCTCCTCACTTTTCTCAAAGACACGGAGATTGGCTTAGGAAGGAAGCACTCAATCAGATGGGGACCCAGATTAATAGATATTGACATTTTACTTTTTGATATTAAACTAATATATAGCAGACGTCTAACTGTCCCTCATAAAGAGATGCTGAGGCGGAAATTTGCCATGCTGCCTGCATGTGAGATTGCGGGCGACTGGATATATCCCGGATTGCACAAAACAGTAAAGGCTCTCT
>CAZPBP010000060.1:0-6960 GCA_964584845.1 uncultured Hippea sp. | reverse complement strand
TGACAATCTGATGTCAGGCGATAATTCAATGCCTGCAGCCGATAAAAAACAGAAATCTCGTAAACCTGCAGAAGAACCTAAATCTGCAGAAGAACAATCAGCTGAAACCGGAACGACTGAAGCCGCTAAACCGTTTTCGTTGTCCGATGAAGATATTGAACTTCTCAGGGGGTTTTTGGATGAATCCGCCGACCATCTCGACAGCATAGAAGGCAATATGCTTGAATGGGAAGATAATCAGCAGGACAACGATATAATCAATGCAATTTTCAGACCTTTTCATACAATAAAAGGAACATCGGGCTTTTTGAATCTGCCTGAAGTCACTTCAGTTGCGCATAATCTTGAGAATCTTCTCGATAACATAAGGAACGGGAAAATGTCTCACAGTCAAACCGTTGCGGATGTGATTTTTGAAGGTGTTGACATTCTAAGGGTAATGCTAAAAGCGATTGAACTGTCTATATCTAAAAACAGATCGCCTGTTTACGACACAAATGCCGTCAATCGGTTCATTGACAAGATAAAGGATGTAAACAGCGCTAAAAAGATAGGTGAGTTGCTTGTTGAAAGGGGTGCAGTTAAAGAAGCCGATATAGATACCGCCCTGAGAGATCAGACGATCTCCGACAAAAAGATAGGTGAGTTGCTTGTTGAAAGGGGTGCAGTTAAAGAAGAATCTGTAAAAAATGCTTTAGATACTCAAAAACTTCAGCAGAATAAAATAAAAAAGATTGAGAAATTTGTGAAAGTCGGCACCGATAAGCTTGATAATCTTATGGATATGATTGGGGAGCTTGTGATCACACAGCACATGATTGTTCAAAATCCGAGTCTATCGTCATCAGACGGCAGACTTGTGAAAGATGTAGCTCAGATGAAAAGAATTGTAGCAACTTTGCAGGATGTAGGCATGTCTATGAGAATGGTTGCCGTAAAATCGGTATTTCAGAAAATGAAAAGACTTGTCAGGGACCTTTCCGTTAAATCTAACAAAAAGATTGAAGTGATATTTGAAGGTGAAGACACAGAGATTGACCGGAATATGGTGGATGAACTGTATGACCCATTGGTGCATATCGTAAGAAATTCCTGTGATCATGGCATTGAAACAACTGAAGAACGCGTCATGCGGGATAAGCCTGAAATGGGTATGTTGAAGATAAGCGCATTTCGCAGAGGCGGAGATATTGTTATTGAGGCAACCGATGACGGAAAAGGATTAGATAAAGAAAAAATCTTATCCAAAGCCATAGAAAAAGGTCTTGTTAAGCCGGGTCATAAGCTGACCGATAATGAAATTTATAAACTGATTTTTATGCCCGGCTTTTCAACCACCCAAAAAATAACAAATGTTTCAGGCAGAGGCGTAGGAATGGATGTGGTCAAAAGGTCTGTTGAACGTCTGCGCGGGAGAATAGAGGTGAAGTCTGAAACTAATATTGGAACCACAGTCAGCTGTATCTTGCCTTTAACGCTTGCAATAATAGACGGTATGCTGATAACAATAGGAAATCAAAGATATATACTTCCTACTCTTTCCGTAAAACAATCGTTAAGGCCTCTGGCTTCACAGATTCATACCGTTGCGGGAAAAGGAGAAGTTATCAGTGTTATGAATAAACTTTTGCCGCTGATAAGATTAAAAGAACTATTCGGTCTTAATGAAGGCACAGATGATCCGGCGGAGGCCATGGTCATTGTTGTTGAAAATGATAAAATTGAAGCATGTCTTATGGCAGATGAGCTAATGGGTAAACAAGAGGTTGTTATAAAAAACCTCAGCAAACTGCTGAAAAATGTACGAAACTTTGCAGGATGTGCTATTTTAGGTGACGGAACAATTGGGCTTATTCTTGATGTATCTAAAATAATAGAGAGGCTTAAAGCGCAGCCTCTTGACAAAATTGCATAAGCTTAATTATGGCATATCGAAATGTTTGAGGTAATATGACCGCCGATATCACAAAAGAGGAATATAATCACATGCGGTCGGTAGTATATCAAGCTGCCGGTATCTATCTTGGTGATGAAAAAAAGAGTTTGATTGTTTCCAGACTCAATAAACATCTCAATGAATATCACTTGAAAGATTACGGCGAACTTTTGAGATTGCTCGGTAAGGATAAAAAACTGTTCTCTAAAGTGATAAATTCTATATCAACAAATGTAACCTATTTTTTCAGAGAAAATGACCATTTTGACTTCATTGCCGATACAATTGTTCCGGAAGCGGCAACCCATGAAACTATAAAGGTCTGGAGCGCGGGATGCTCGACCGGAGAAGAACCGTATTCTGTCGCCATATGCATAAGCGAAGCGTTAAGAAAACTAAAACTAAATGCCGGCGTTAAGGTTCTTGCAACGGATATCTCAACAGATGTAATAAAAAAGGCTCAGATCGGATTATATAAGCCTGCGGCAATAAAAAATGTCTCAAAAAATCTAATAAATCGATATTTTGACAAAGAAAATAATGGTCTGCTGCGTGTAAAAAACTTTCTGAAACAAATGGTCAGTTTCAGATTTTTCAATCTTAAGGATGATATTAATCTTCACAAAAAATTTGATCTTGTCTTGTGCCGCAACGTAATGATCTACTTTGACAAAAAAATGCGCAATCACGTACTCGGCATATTTTATAAAGCACTAAAACCTGAGGGGCATCTATTGATAGGCCACTCCGAATCAATACATAACAGTGGCATAAATTTTGAATTTATTAAGTCTGCAACATACAAAAAACGATAAATATGGTGATAGCCGATATCGCAGGCATGGCAGTATCTGAAAAGGAAGACGATACCATAGTAACTTATTCTCTCGGCTCATGCTTAGGTCTTGCACTTTATGACAAGGTAAATAAGGTAGGAGGAATACTTCATGCTATGCTGCCCGACCATTTAATAGTACCGAACGATATTAATAGATGTAAATTTGTCGACACCGGTATTGTTATGCTGCTTAATCATCTTAAAAAATACGGAGCTATTCTATCAAACTTAAAAGCTGATATTGCAGGATGCTCGCATATTATGGACAGTGCAGGTATATTTAGAATAGGCGAAAGGAATCTTAAAATGACAAAGATGCTGCTTCAAAAACTTTCTATTCCGATAAGAAGCGAGAATGTTGGGGGAACCAAGAGCAGAACGATTTATCTTGATATAGCCACAGGAACATTTGTCATCGATATGATGGGACAAAGAAGGATTATAGATTGAATAAATTTATACGGAAATCACTTAAATTGATCGATACTTTAAGGCCGTTCCCGATGACAATTCTGCGGATAAATCATCTTTTATCCGATCCGTTTTATTCGATGAACAAACTTGTCGACCTGATCCGTTATGACGTCGCTCTGACTGCTTATATTCTAAAAATGGCAAACTCTCCTTATTTCGGTACAAGGGAAAAATTTTCAAGCATAAGACAAGCCGTAAGCTATCTTGGCGCGAATGAGGTTCAAAAAATGCTCTTTACGCACTCGGTAAAACCATATTTTTCCGACAAGAAGTTGAGTTATGAAGCAGAAGACGGAGAGCTGTGGCGTTCTTCAGTTGCAGGCGGAATGCTGGCTGAAATTATTGCAGAATTTCTTGGACTCAAAGATCCTCAGATTGCTTTTACCGCATCGTTATTACGGGATATTGGTAAAATCGTCTTCGGCAAAATCATTGCCGAACATCCTAAAAAAAAGGAGGAACTGCTGTCGCTCGAAAATAAAAGCTTTGATGAAAGAGAACAACTTTTGTTTGGGATAACACACTCTAAGATTGGCGCATCCCTTCTGTCGCGCTGGAAATTTTCCGACCAGATAATTGACGCCGTTATGTATCATCACGATCCGTTCAAAAGCAATCTCAAAATGACCCATATAATTGCATTATCTGATATTCTTGTTATGCTTACAGGTATTACAACTGCATTAGATGGACTAAACTATAGAAGTAACAATCTTCAAAAGGAGTTTAATCTGAGTCAGCAAAATATAGACACGATTATAGCAAAATTCATAACAAAATATAATTTAGCCATTTACGAAACAACACTATTCTGAATGAATAACTTAGCAACACATAAGACACTTATCAAACCCGGCTATCTTATATTATCCCGCGAACCTATCATTATATATGCCGTATTAGGCAGCGCAGTCATGGTTACGATGCATGACAAAAGACTGCATTATGGCGGAGCAGTTCATTTTGTATACCCCAGAACGGAAACTGCCGACAATGCAACCGTCAAGTACGGAAATGTGTCGATATTATCTATTTACAATGCTATGATCCAGTTTGGATCAACGAAAAACGATATTGTATCTAAAATCTTCGGCGGTTCGGATAGCGCCGGTGAATCTACGGGACGGGCCAACGTTGAACAGGCAAAAAAAACGCTTAAGCGGCTTGGTATCAAAATTGCCGACGTTGACGCAGGAGGAACAACAGGTAGAAAGCTTGTATATTTTAATCATACGAATGAAGCAGCAATAATTCTTGCCGAACGGATAAGAAAATATGATTGGTATCCGTACAGTTAAGGGAGAGCAGGCATGATTAAGGTTATAATTGTTGACGATTCGGCGGTTGTCAGAAAGATATTTAAAATGGAACTTGCAAAAACACCCGATATAGAGATTATTGGTGATGCTCCGGATCCGTTTGTTGCGAGAGATATGATTGTACAGCTTAAGCCGGATGTAATAACACTTGATGTTGAAATGCCCCGCATGGATGGAATTACCTTTTTGAGTAAACTTATGAAATTTTATCCCCTTCCTGTCATTATTGTAAGCTCTCTGACTCCCAAGGGAAGCAAAATTGCTATGCAGGCACTTGGCCTTGGAGCTGTCGAAGTAATGGCTAAACCGGGTTCATCATTCACAGTTGGACAGATGAGTGAACAGCTGATTGAAAAAATAAGGGCTGCAAGCACAGTTGACATCAAAAAGATTATAAGACTGAGGGAACAGAGAACTTCCGGCGACAATATTAAAATAGTATCTTCACTTTCGTTGAAACAGACTACAAATAAGATAATTGCCCTTGGAGCTTCAACGGGAGGAACCGAAGCACTGCGCTTTGTTTTAAGTCATATGCCTAAAGCAACTCCGGGTATAGTGGTTGTTCAGCATATGCCGCCATTGTTTACAAAAAGCTATGCCGAACAGGTTAATTCCATATCTCAACTTGTCGTCAAAGAAGCATCGGACGGCGATCCTGTTTTACCGGGAACCGCTCTTATTGCACCTGGAAATTTTCATATAATATTGACAAGAAGCGGAGCGAGATATATCGTAAGAATAACCGATGGTCCATTAGTTAATCACCAGCGCCCGGCGGTAGATATTCTATTTAATTCTGCTGCAAAATATGCAGGCGCAAATGCAGTCGGAGCAATATTTACCGGAATGGGCAAAGATGGTGCCGACGGATTACTGAAAATGAAGCAAGCCGGCGCAAAAACAATAGCCCAGAACAAAGAAAGCTGCGTCGTTTTCGGTATGCCGGCTGAAGCAATTGCTATGGGTGCTGCCGATATTATACTGCCGCTTGGCGAAATACCTGCAAAACTTCTGGATTTTTGCAAAACAGATTAACACGGAGGTAAAATGCATATATCGATAATGAAGCTATTCAACAAGAAAAAGAAAAGCTACAAACAGCAAGCTGCCGGTCTTACAAAAATTGCCGCTGCGTTGGTAACAGGAGAAACCGCAAAAGATCTTTACGATAAATTTGCTTATGCCGCTCACGAAATCCTCGGCTTCGACAGAATCAACATATTGATTAGCCGGAACGGATGGCTTCAATGCATAAAATCCATTGGAAATCAGGGGGAACCGATTGAATCAATAAGAGCTCCGATAGATAAAAGCAGCGGCGTACTGTTTTTAGCATACTCCAATATGAAACCGTACTGGATAAAAAAGAACGATAAACTTCCACCTGAATACAGGGTTTCAAGAGAGGTTGCAAAAATAAAAGCCATTAGATCAAAGTCGTTTATTATACTGCCTTTAACTATAAATGACAGACCTTTTGGAATTATCGGCATAGACAATAAATTTAAAAAATCTCCTATTACCGATGATGATATACAAATTTTGACACTTTTTTCTCATCTTGCATCAAGCAGATTGACTAACATGTACCGTTTAAATGAATCTAAAAAGCTGACTGAACAGATTCAAAACAAGATGAAAGAACTTGAAGAAAAGCAGCGCGCCGCAGAGAACGTTGCAGAGAATCTGGACAGAATACAGGGCAAATTGCAAAACGCATCAAAGGCATTTATGAAAATGGTTGACAAACTCTATGAAACGGGCAAAAATCTATCTAAAGCGGGCGAAACGGTAATGCAGAAGATAGAGGGTATTGACAAAATTACACTCTCAATTGAATCTGTTGCAAGAGAAACAAATCTTCTTTCTTTGAATGCCGCCATTGAGGCTGCCAGAGCCGGTGACGCCGGTAAAAGCTTTGCCGTTGTTGCCGATGCCGTAAGAGAACTGAGCAAAAAAACTGCCGGTGATTCGGAAAATATCAAAGTTGCTCTCGATAAAATAAAACAGACCACCGAAGGGCTTTTCTATCAAATAAAAATACTTGATAAACTCTCTGAAGAACAGACGAATAAAATAGAACTGCTCAGCACTTCTGCCAACGACGTATCTAAAGAATCCGAAAATATGAGAAAGGTGCTTCGATAAACCTTGCTTCTTATAACGGCGCAAAATCCCCCGTACCCATAAATATGATTTTATTATCTCTTATTTGTGTTTCAAAAATTTGCTTGCCTGAGCAAAAACACTTAGACGACCGCTGCATCAAAATTATAAACATGTAAAATTCTCGCAGAGTTTATCTCCACAGACACAGTTTCTCATCGGTTCGATAATGAGACCGTTGCACAGTAAACGTCTCCACAGAAGGTTAAAACTGGGCAAGATTT
>CAZPBP010000059.1:0-7050 GCA_964584845.1 uncultured Hippea sp. | reverse complement strand
AGATAGAAATCTATCGATTACAATACAAAATCCATCTGAAAAAATAAAATCTATCACCGGTTCAAACTTGCTTATTGCCGATATTGATCCAATAGTAAAAAAAAAATCGATATCGATAGATAAAAATCATAGTTTTCCGTCTGATAAGGCATACCTCGAACATTGTCTCGGAGCAAAAATAGGCAATATGCTGACCCGCCATATTCCATCTGCGATCCAAGCTGAAAATATCAATGTCGTAATAGCATACGATGGAACAGTTGCATCGCTTTTCTGTAAAAATCCGCTGCTGATGGCGGTAGATATAGGTACCACAACCATAGCGGGAGAGCTGCGCGATTTAGAGGGAAATATAGTCGCACAAGACAGCATGGCAAATTCTCAGAGAAAATACGGATATGACATAATAAGCAGAATGCAATATGCTGTCGACGGTCTTGAGAATCTAAAAGAGGCACTGATCAAAGACCTTAACTTCCTCGTACTCGAACTATCTCAGAAATCAAAATCAGCAGGCAAGATTGTTTACATGTGCATAACGGCAAACAGTGCAATGACCCATATTGCGTACGGTATCCCTACCGACAGACTTGCCGCTTTTCCTTATAAAAACAGCATAAGTATGCTTGACACCAACGCCGCTGAAATGGGCATTGATTCTCTTGATAAAGCCACGCCTGTACATTTTGTTCCTCTTGTAGATGCATATATAGGCGGAGATATTCTATCAGACCTCATAGCCTTATCTAATGAGGAAAATTTTTTACTTTGCGACATAGGCACAAATTGCGAGGTTGTTTTAAAGAGAAATGAAAATATATGGGCAGCATCGGCGCCAAGCGGCCCGGCATTTGAAGGCGGAAACATCGAATGCGGGATGACTGCGGCAGATGGCGCCATAAAAAGAGTGCTGCTGAGTGAAAGTGATGACCTAAAAATTGAAACAATAGGAAATAAGCCTGCCGCAGGAATAGCCGGATCGGGAGTTATATCTGCGGTTGCTCAACTTGTTAAATGGAAAATGGTCGGCAGTCATGGAAAACTTCTTAGTCCGGGCGAAATCAATTCTGAGGTAAGCCCTGCAATTCTCAAACGAATAAAGAAAAATAAAAAGGGTGAAAGGGTTCTATTTTTGGATTATTCCCGCTCAATCTATATAAGCCAATCAGATATAGAACAGTTCATATTTGCAAAAGCTGCCATAACAAGTGCGATCAAAATTCTGCTTGATCACTCATCAACAGACTGGTCTGCACTGTCGGTAATAATTGCCGGAGGTTTTGGATACTTTGTATCACCGGATGATCTTATCACAACGGGCATAATCTCCAAAGCCGCAAAAAGAATTAACATGATTGGAAATACGGCATTGACCGGAGCCATGAAGATGCTGTTATCACAAAAAGCATTTAAGCAATCGCTCGAACTCGGCAAAAGTATTAAAACAATTACCCTGTCAAACTACAAAAACTATCAGAATATCTTTTTAAGTGAAAATAGGTTGTAATAAAGGCACTCTAAAGACTGAAGCTGTCAGACAGCAAATTCTTTTAGTTTCTCAAAATGGCTTCTGATTAGTCTTTGAATCTCTTCTATCCTTTCTTTGTTCAATCTTTTATATCTCCCTTGAATTTCAAAATATTCTGCAATTGGAATAAGTTTTTCCGGCATATATGTAAGATGTGTTTTGCCGTCCCATTCAAGCAAAGGAAATATTCCCGATTCAACCGCAAATCTTAACGATTTGATTGAATCCGATTCAGCCATTTTCCAGCCCGGAGGACATGAAGAAAGCAGATGAATAAATCGTGCCCCCTTGATCAATCGAGCTTTTTCAAATTTTTTGTAAAAATCATCCGGATACGCAATTGTTGCAGTCGCTGCATAAGCAGGAGAGTGGGCTATAACTATTGAAAAAAGATCCTTTTTCCAGTTTTCTATCGGCTTTCCGTGCGGAGTCGTAGTTGTCCATGCGCCTGCAGGAGTTGCGGAACTTCTCTGTATTCCGGTGTTCATATACGCCTCATTATCATAACAGACATAAATAATATTATCACCTCTTTCGAGTGACCCGGAAAGCGCCTGCAATCCTATATCGAACGTTCCTCCGTCACCTGCCCAGGCCATAACGGTTGTATCAAACTCGCCCTTCATATCAAGTGCAGCCCTGACTCCGGTCGCACTGCTTGCTGCAGTTTCGAAAGGTGCGTGAAGGATTGGAGCAGATAGAGCTGTAGTCGGGTAGGTTCCTGAAATTATTGACCAGCAGCATGCAGGTATTACCACAACCGTTTCTCCTCCCAATGCTTTAAGCGCATGTCTCATTGATAGGCTCGCAGCACAGCCCGGACACGCAAGATGTCCCGAATTGAGCTGCTCCTGTCTTTTTAATTCACTAAATCTCATTGTCTAACTCCTTGAATCAAGCCATACGGTTTTTTCCGTGTCTTTAATCGACAAAAGATCGGTCAATGTTTTAGGATACACATCTTTTCCGCCTAAACTTACAATAACATCTATTATTTCATTATTCATAGGAAAAAGAGCGCTCTTCAGCTCACCGGTTAACGTTCCGCCGTTTCCATATGATACTGCTCTGTTCAAAACCCATATCTTTTTATCCTTTACCGCTTCAATGATCTGTTTTTTTGGAAGAGGTCTTAAAAATCTCACATTAATCAGACCGATTTTCGATCCTCTTTCTCTAAGCAGATCAACGGCTACCTTCGCCGTTCCGCATAAAGCACCGGTAGCAAGAAATACCTTGTCTGCATCATCGGTTCTGTAGCATTCCACCGGTTTATAATCTGTTTTCATAAGATCATTAAATTCATTTAAAACAGAATCTATGCAATTCCAATTCAGCATAGCATCATTCATCGATTTTTTCATCTTATAAAAACTTTCAGCCATTGTCGCATTACCAAAGCTCTGAGGATTGTCGGTATCAAGAAAATATTTCGGTACATATTTCGGAAGAAACCGGTCTATATCTTCCTGTGTTCTCAACATAAGCGGTTCAAGTGTATGCGAAAGAATAAAACCGTCGATAGCAACCATTACCGGAAGATTTATACTCTCGGAAATTTTGTAAGCTATGGGAATAAAATCTTGAGCCTCCTGCGCATTAGTACAATAGATTTGAAGCCATCCCGTATCTCTTTGAGCAAACGAATCGGATTGATCAGTCCAGATATTCCATGGATAGCCGACAGCTCTGTTGGCATTGACCAGTACCATAGGTAATCTTGCCCCGCTAAACCAATGAAGCATCTCGTGCATCAGCAGCAGACCCTGACTTGCGGTTGCGGTAAACGTTCTTACTCCGGCAGCAGCAGCGCCATAGCAGCTGCTTATAGCAGACAATTCCGACTCTACTTTTATAAATTTTGCGTTAAGTTCTCCGTTTTCAGTCATATTAGCTAATGTTTCGATAATATGCGTCTGGGGAGTTATAGGATATGCGCTTATCACCATCGGCCTGGAGAGCTTTACTCCATAAGCTATCGCCTCACTGCCCAAGAGCATCTCTTTTTTCATAGTTCCTCCTTCATCGTTATGACGCCTCTGGGGCATTCAGTGCTGCAGATACCGCACCCTTTGCAATAATCCAGATCTATCAATATCTCTCCCGATGTAGTTTTTATTGCAACATCCGGGCAGAAAAACCAGCATGCCTGGCAAAAATCACAACTTCCGCAATGAAAACAGCGCTTAGCTTCCTTTATCATTTCTTCTATGCTGTATGAGCCTATAATCTCTTCAAAATTTCCGGCTCTCTTGCCTACAGGCAAAACCGGCCAAGCTATTCGCTTTTGCTTTTGGAAATAGAAACTGTTCATCTTGTCAAAACCGATAATTACGTTACCGCTCTTTTTCCCTACTCTGAAATTATCCGGCTCAACCTGAATATTCTTACCTTTTTTGAGATACTCTTTTATGATAAAGCCGGTAACTTTGCCTGATGCAACAGCAGCTGTAGCTGAGCTGGGACCGTTTATATAATCACCGCCAAAAAAAAGATTAGGTCTCTTTTGTGCCTTGAATATTGTCTCTTGTCCAATCGCATATATCAGCAAATTTACATTAATATCTCCCGATGAAATATTTTCAACAATTACACGCCCTTCTTCAATATGCGCCCTATTCATCTTTATCTTTGATAGTTTGTTTCCGAACTTATCTTCATAGACAAGCTTAACCGGAAGTTCTTTATGCCTTATTTTAATACCCTCTTCTACCGCATGTTCTATCTCTTCGTCAAACGCGGGCATCTGTTCGGATGTTTCCGCGCATACAATAAGAACATCTTTTCCCAGACGCTGAAGCGATCTTGCAGCATCCATTGCAACGTTGCCGGCCCCAACTACAATTGCCTTTTTGCCGTCGGGAACTCCCCTGCCCTCGGCTATCTCTTTGAGAATTTCGCCTCCGGTATATACGCACCTGCCTTCAAGAGCAACACGATCTTTCCATAAACCGGGTGCAAAAAAAACGGCATCGTACCGGTCTGCCATATCATAAAGTTCTTTTTCGCCGATATTTATGCCTGTTTTTACGTCTATTCCTCTCGTTATAAGCTTCAGTTCTCTGTCTCTGATATCTGCCTGAAGTCTATATGAGGGAATTCCATATGTGAGAACTCCGCCTATCTTTTTATTTTTTTCATAAATAGTCACATCATAACCGAATTTAGCCAAAAAATATGCACATGATAATCCGGCCGGTCCCGCTCCGACAACAGCGACTTTCTCGTTTTCTCTGATTTCCGGAGCACTGTCCGGATGATCAAGCCAATAATCACCCAATGTACGCTCGACCTGTCTTATTGCGATATGCTCGTCAAATGAGCCTCTATTGCATTCGGAATGGCAAAAAGCCGGACATATCCGTCCTGTGACGGCAGGCATAGGATTTTCCTCGTGAAGAATAGCTGCTGCAGTCCGAATATCGCCTTCACCGAGATAACGCATATATTCGGCCATATTTATATTGCATGGACATTGCGCAGAACAGGGCGCCGTGTTGTTCTCCAGAATCGGTCTCAAAAACCGCCATGAACCGGTTATATTAACTTCTGTCGTTGTAGTTGAGTAAACACCGGGAGATTCATAAATATCTAATAGTTCTTCCTGTTTTGTTGCTTCACTCATTTATTATACTCCTGTATGCCGCTTTTAATGCTCTGATGCTGTCTTTTACATTATACGGGACGAATTTTTCGGTAGCTTTTATCAAACTATCAAGCTTTATACCGTCAATCTTTCCTGCTATACCGAGCGCAGGTATGTTTACAAGCGGAAAAGACGGTGTGCCGAGTCCGTTATCAACGGCTATTCTCGCTATATCAAACGTAAGAATTTTTGCATCCGTCTCCAAGTTGAAAGTGTCGTTTTTTTTGCTTGAATTGATTAAGATGATGCTTTCATTGCTTGTACCTTCCACTATATCAACAAGTTTTATAATGCTGTCAGAAAGAACCAATACCATATCCGCAGTTTCAACAGGACATCTTTCATTTATAAAACTATCATCAACTTTTACAAATGATGCAACCGGAGCACCTCTTCTTTCGGCTCCGTAAGTTGGAAAACTTTGAGAAAACTTCCCCTCCAGAAAATATGCGTATGCCAATATTCTACTTGCTAAAACTGCTCCCTGTCCGCCTCTTCCGTGAATTCTAATACTTTTCATTGAAAAAACTTCTTAATAATCTGAATGAATAACTACAAGGGTTTTTGCCGGTTTTCCGTTTAATGCTCTGAATCCATGACTTATATTTGATTCGAAATAAAGCGAATCTCCTTTTCCAAGTACAATAGTTTTTTTATCGCTTATAAATTCAAGTTCTCCCTCTATCACAAAGTGAAACTCTTCTCCCTGGTGACTGAAATAGGCTACCTCATCTGCTTGCTTAGGCTCGAATGTAATGATAAACGGTTCCATTGATTTTTTCGTCTTTTTCCATGCAAGTGATTCATAGCTATAACCCAGTGACATACTCCCGGAAAGCTTTCTTCTGTTGACTTTTTTACGTTCAGATTCCTTTACGGCTACTATTTTATCGGAAACAGATGATTCATCCTGAAAAAATCTGGCCATTGGAACTTCAAGAACATTTGCAATTTTAAACAATGTTGCAATGGGAGGCGAAACAAGCCTGTTCTCAATCTGACTTATAAGCCCTTTTGACAATCCTGCTGCCTCTGCTACCTGTTGAATTGTCATTGATCTTTTTTTTCTGTAATATTTAACCCTATCTCCAACAGCAATAGCCTTTTCCATCTTATTCCTCCATGTTTAATGATATTAAACATTAGCACCTATCCGTCAGTTTGTCAAGCATAGAAAGTCAAAAAAGAGCCAAATATGTCCGAACATAATGAGACCGCTGCACAGTAAGCGTCTTCTGTGGAGGCGTTTACTGTGCAACGGTCTCATGATGATTTTTATGCAGATTTCCCAACACAAGCAGGAAACTGCGAATTCAAAATCCGCCTTGCGTACCTTTTGATTTTCTCAGGAATAGCTATTTGAGAATTAAGGAAAATTTAATTCGCACATATTATCAGCTTGACAAAATAATATCCGCTATGCTATAAATAGAATATGATAACAGCAAGAAAGTCATATATAACCAGAGAGGCAGATTATGCAATACGATTGGTAGCATATTTAGGCTCAAAAGATGAGCTTTCACATACTGCAGATATAGCAAAAAAACTTAAGATACCAAAACCGTTTTTGGTTAGAATTGTAAATAAACTGGTTCTTAATGATATCATTATTTCACAAAAAGGCCGCAGAGGCGGCATAAAACTCAGCAGACCTGCAGATAAAATTAATTTGTACGATGTGTTGGTTGCCTTAGAAGCATACAGATCGATGAATCTATGCATTCTAAATCCTCTGATATGTTCTCTGAATCCGATATGCAAAATTTCTCCGGCTTTACGCGATATTGAAAACGAATTTGCAGAAAGGCTAAAAGCGATTACAATGGAAAAGCTGATTTTTGAAGATAAAGATCTCAAAAATATATAGATTAAT
>CAZPBP010000058.1:5589-7234 GCA_964584845.1 uncultured Hippea sp. | reverse complement strand
TCTTGTGTCAACTATTCACGAATCACTATTTAACATTCTGCTTTTCCACATATTTACCGGAAGAGCCGACTTTTATTGTTGTTTTTAAAAAAAAGCAAGCTATACTACCCGTGTTTATAACAGCTATATATTCACATAAACAAAATTAAACTAAAGAGGATTTATGAAATACGGTACAGTATCGGTTGGTAAACGGTTTCCAAAAGAGGATATATACAATAATCTAAGATTAAATATTATGGCTGTTTCGGTAGGTCTTGTGGGCGGTTTCGGTGCAGTACTGTTCAGATGGCTGATATATGTTATTAACAATTTTTCATTTTTTCATAAATTTTCTATCGATTTTGTCGCCCCTTTGCACAATAATTTAGGGCTTGCGGTATTGATCGTGCCTATGATAGGAGGATTTCTGGTAGGAATTCTAATACTTTTCGCACCGGAAACAAAAGGTCACGGAGTACCCGAAGTTATGGATGCAATGTACACAAAAAAGGGTATAATCCGGAGCAGGGTAGTGCTTATAAAAGTATTTGCTTCGGGAATCTGTCTCGGAACAGGAGGTTCGGCCGGAAGAGAGGGGCCGATCGTGCAGATAGGAAGCGCATTTGGGTCTGCAGTAAGTCAACTGTTCAAACTCTCAATTAGCGATCGAAAGACACTTGTGGGCTGCGGAGCAACCGCAGGTATTGCCGCAACATTCAACACGCCCATAGCAGGCATCATATTCTCGATAGAGCTGATACTACTTGAGTTCAAAACAGAATCTTTTGTTCCACTTGTGCTTTCATCGGTATTTGCAACCATTGTATCCAGAGTTTTTCTCGGAAATTCACCTATATTCATTATACCTATGTACCATTTTCAATCGCTGTATGAGCTTATTTTTTATCTCGTAATGGGTGTTCTGGCCGGGTTTATAGGTATTGCGGTAATTAAAACACTTTACGGGGTAGAAGATCTGTTCGATAAAATCAAAATTCACCCGATCATAAAACCGGCGATAGGGGGATTGATCATAGGTATCATAGGGCTTGAATTTCCACAAATTTTCGGTGTAGGTTATTCAACGGTAAGCTCCATACTTAATATGCATTACGGAAATCCGACAACTTTCCTTATGATAACGTTTCTTTTTCTCTTGATAGCAAAAGTTGTCGCGCTCTCCGCCACCCTCGGATCGGGCAGCTCGGGAGGTGTACTTGCTCCTTCTCTGTTTATAGGAGCTACATTCGGATCATTATTCGGCGTTTTCATTAATATAATATTTCCCGGCATAAGCGCTCCATATCCGGCATACGGCCTGGTTGGAATGGCTGCAGTATTTTCGGCAACGGGCGGAGCTACGCTCACCGCAATAATAATGCTTTTTGAAATGACACGAAACTACGATATCATAATCCCTTTAATCTTTGCATGCGTTCTTGCCGATATGACAAGCCGCATCTTCTATAGTCGAACAATCTATACCGAAAAACTTGCCAGACGGGGAGTCTTTATACCTCATGGCCTTGAAGTAAACGTTCTGAAGAATGAAACAGTCGAAAACGTGATGATAAAGGATGTGATAATTGCAGATATGCATGAATCAATTCAAGATATAAGTAATAAAATCATGAAAACGGGACATGAGGGGTTTCCCGTTATG
>CAZPBP010000058.1:0-5579 GCA_964584845.1 uncultured Hippea sp. | reverse complement strand
ATTCCCTGTGATAAATGATAAAAATGAGCTGGTGGGCATAATAAGCGGCAGAGATATATTGCAGCGCAGAGAAAATAACAGCAATATGGCATTATCCGCATTTGATGCCTGCAGCAAGAATCTTATTTTGACATACCCCGATGAAACTCTTGATCAGGCGCTCGGGAAGATGCGGGAAAACGGAATTTCACATCTCCCTGTCGTAGATAAAGATAATCCCAAAAAACTATTAGGCATAATAACAAAAGGCGATCTTCTTATGTACAAGGTATAATAATTAAATTTTACAGGGTGCCATCTAATGCGTAAAATGAGTTTATGAGATTGATTTGGACTCTCAATTCGAAACACTCAGAATTAATAGAGTTGCCCTTGACATCATAGAACAACAGGCTATCTTATTAGCAGATCATGGTAGAGAGTGCTAATTTATGAAAACTATAGAAACCGAAAGGCTTCACAAAATATTGGAAATTGTTGTAGAGAACTATATTAAGCATGGTAAATCAGAAGGGTCGCTCAAAATTGTAAAAAAGTACGGCCTTTTAATGTCTCCCGCCACACTTAGAAATGCTCTTTATGATCTTCAGGATATGGGCTATCTAAAAAGTATATATACATCAAGCGGTAAGGTGCCCACTGAAATGGGCTACAAATATTATGTAGATAATATACTGAAGCGAGATAGGACACCAAAGGCCATTGTTCCTGTTTTTATTAAGAACAGCGATACATTAAAAACTGCCTTGACGTCCGCATCTTCATGGCTATCCCATCAAAGCAGCTATCTTGTAGCAATTACGGCGCCCGAACTGACGGAACTAAAGCTTAAAAAAATAGATCTCATAAATCTTGATAAAACCAAAGGGTACCTAATTATTGTTCTGGAATACGGATGGATGATAAGCGAAATTATCAATACGAATGAAGACGGATTTTTATATCTAAAAAAGATTATCTCCAACCTAAACAAAAGATATAAAAATTTTCCCGTCAAAGATATAAAAGACAGCATAATCAGTGATATAAGAGACAAAAGAGCAAGATGCGAACAGCTCTACAATTCGATAATAGATTTATATGAAAAACTATATGATAAAAAGAGAAGAGTTGCTATTAGCGGAATCGACAATCTTCTCGGAATGAAAAAACTTAACGCAAATATAGGTTTTCTAAAATCACTCGTAGCACTGCTTGAAAAAAAAGAGATGATTGCAAATATATTAAACAAGGCAATAGATAGTTCGGGATCAAAGATATTCATAGGAAAAGATAATCCTCTTCATTTGTCGGATGAAACATCGTTAATAGCGTCTGATTATAACATAAAAAATAACAGAGGATTTATCGGTATGATCGGTCCATTCAGGATGAATTACAAAAGAAACCTGCTTTTGATCGATCAGGCAGCTATGCAGCTCAAATGGTTCATAAAAAGATACGACGAGGAGGAACACAAATAAATGCCGAATAAAAAGGGCGATAATAAGAGTAAAACAGAGGAGTACAACGAATTGCTGAATAAATTTAATGCGCTCAATGACAAATATATAAGACTCTATGCCGATTTTGAGAATTACAAAAAGAACGCATCAAAAGACAAACTGAGTATTGCGGAAAACAGTATCAGAGAAAATATAAAAGACTTTCTGCCTATTGCCGACGAGCTTGAGAATACACTTAAAATGTCGGATAAATTTGCCGATAGTCTTGATGAAAACATGCGGGCATTTATTGAGGGTGTCAAACTGATATTAAAAAAAATCGATTCAATACTGCAAAACAAAGGCGTAGAAGTAATTGATACTGAAAACAAACAGTTTGATCCAAATATTCATGAAGCTATGATGATAGATAGACAGAGCAAATTGCCTAAAAACAAAATTATAGCTCAGCTTGAAAGAGGTTACATAACAAATGGATTGTGTTTAAAACCCGCAAAGGTTATTGTAAGCGGCAGAGAAAAAGAAGATAATAAAAAAGAAAATAATGATAGATCAATAAACACCAAAATGGAGGAATGAAGATGAGTAAGGTATTAGGAATCGACTTAGGAACAACAAACTCATGCATGGCAATAATGCAATCCGGAGAACCGAAGGTAATAACCAATAGCGAAGGAACCCGCACAACGCCGTCAATAGTGGCCTTTACCGATAAAGGAGAACGTCTTGTGGGGCAAGCTGCAAAAAGACAAGCTATCACAAATCCTTCAAAAACCATATTTTCGATCAAAAGACTTATAGGCAGACATTACGATTCCAAAGAGACAAAAGACGCAAAAAAAAGGCTTCCTTACAAATTGATTCAGGGGCCGAGCAACGACTGCAGAATAAAGATAGACGGAAAATCACTCTCGACACAAGAAATATCTGCAGCTATTCTTCAAAAACTCAAAGCGGACGCAGAAAGTCAACTGGGAGAAAAAATTAAGGATGCTGTAATAACGGTTCCTGCATACTTTAATGACAGCCAGAGAAAGGCCACCAAAGATTCAGGTGTTATTGCCGGCTTAAATGTTCTCAGAATAATCAACGAACCGACTGCGGCAGCACTTGCTTTTGGATTAGATAAAAATAAAAAAGGTAATATTGCGGTATATGATCTTGGTGGAGGAACCTTTGATATATCAATTCTTGAAATTGCAGATGGAGTATTTGAAGTCAAATCAACCAACGGCGATACATATTTAGGCGGAGATGATTTTGACCGCAAAATATTAGACTGGACAATCGATACATTCAAAAAAGAAAACGGTATTGATCTGAGAACCGATTCAATAGCTCTGCAGCGCCTTAAGGATGCAGCAGAGAAAGCAAAAATTGAGCTTTCTTCAAGCCTTGAGACCGAAATAAATCTTCCTTTCATAACGGCAGACGCCACCGGTCCGAAACATCTTAATTTGAAACTCACCAGAGCTCACCTTGAACAGCTGGTTTTGCCCCTAATTGAAAGCACGATAAAGCCATGCAAAAAGGCGTTGGAAGATGCCGATCTCAAGCCATCCGATATAAATTATATTATACTTGTGGGAGGAATGACGAGAACTCCTTTGGTTCAACAAAAAGTGAAAGAGTTCTTCGGCAAAGAACCGAGACAGGATATAAATCCAGATGAAGCAGTCGCCATAGGAGCAGCAATTCAGGGCGGAGTTTTAAAAGGCGATGTCAAAGATGTTCTCCTTCTGGACGTAACACCTTTATCACTTGGAATTGAAACTCTGGGCGGGGTAATGACAAAGATAATTGAGAAAAATACCACTATTCCTACCAGAAAAAGTCAGATATTTACAACTGCTGAAGACAGCCAATCGGCAGTCACCATCCATGTTCTTCAAGGTGAACGACCTATGGCTCAGGATAACAAAACTTTGGGGCGATTTGAGCTTGTAGGTATTCCTACCGCACCGAGAGGTGTGCCTCAGATAGAAGTCACCTTTGACATCGATGCAAACGGTATATTGAATGTGAGCGCTAAAGATAAGGCAACCGGCAAAGAACAAGCTATCAAAATTACGGCATCATCCGGTCTAAACGATGAAGAAATCAAAAAGATGCAGGCAGAAGCCGAAGCACATGCAGATGAAGACAAAAAGAAGAAAGAACTTATCGATACCAGGAACAAAGCGGATAACCTCATATATGCAACGGAAAAATCGCTTAATGAGCTTGGCGATAAAGTCTCACAAGATGATAAGAACAACATTGCCGGTATATTGGAAAATCTAAAAAAGGTTAAAGACGAGAACGACAAAGAAGCAATAGAATCGGCCATAAAAAATGTTGTTAACGCATCAGGCAAAATTGCGGAACAGGCGTACAAAACCGGTGACGATAAGTCTGCCGGATCAAGCTCAGAGAGTACCGGGCAGAACGATGAGGCAAACGAGGAAGAGGTCATTGATGCAGAAGTTGAAGAAGAGGATAAATAGGTTTATATAGATGAATTATTATCAAATACTTGGAATAGAAAGATCTGCATCAACAGATCAAATAAAAGCTGTATATAGAAGGCTTGCAATGAAATATCACCCGGACAAAAATCCGGGTGATAAGCAAGCGGAAGAACAATTCAAACAGATAAGCGAGGCGTATGCAGTTTTATCCGATCCAAAAAAAAGAGCTCAGTTTGACCAGTTTGGAGCAGTAGACAGATCCAATATAAACCTAAACGATATATTTAGAAACTTTGGTTTTGGCGGTTTAGGCGATCTATTTGGTGATTTTTTTGGCGCTTCTACGGAAACATCAAGAGCTGCAGCAGGAGATGATATTGAGCAGATACTAAAGATCAGTTTCAGAGAAGCGGTATTGGGAGCAAACAAAACTATAAAGGTAAACTATGAAAGAAACTGTCATTCGTGCGGCGGAGCCGGTGGAGACACTGTTACCTGCACCAGATGCGCAGGACGAGGCAGCACTCAAATATCGCACGGATTTATCTCTCTTTCCACCACATGCTCAAAATGCGGCGGAACCGGACGCATAATATCCAAAAGATGTTCAGTCTGTAAAGGCGGCGGAACCGTTAAAGAACTAAAAAAAATAACTATTAAAATTCCTGCAGGTATCGACAACGGACACTACTATAGATTGAACGGTTACGGCCATGCCGGCAACAACGGCGGACATAACGGAGACCTTTATCTTAAATTTAGTGTCGCCAACGATACGAAATTCATCAGAGACGGAAACAACATAATACTGCATCAGCCTATATCACTTATCAGCGCCGTGTTAGGCGATACAATCGATGTGGAAACTATATATGGCTATGAACAGATCAAAATACCGGCCGGCACGGACTCAGGAGAAGAATTTATCTTGAGAGGTAAAGGGATAAGAGGAGGAAATCAGATTATTAGGATATTCGTTGAAACTCCAAAAAATCTGACCGCCGAAGCTAAAAAACGGTTTAAAGAATTTGCAGAACTTTATGAGAATACCAAAAATGACAAAGATATTATCGAAAAAATAAAGACTTTTTTTAAGGGAACACTTAATGCATAGAAACTATCTTAGAATATCCTGCCTCTGATGTAAAAAAGATAAAAATGGACGAGATAAAAGAGAGAATCGAAAAAATATTAAAGAACTATAAGGTAGTCGCGATTGTGGGCTTATCACCAAAAAAAGAACGCCCAAGTCGGCAAGTTGCTCAATATCTGCAAAAACATGGGTATAAAATTGTCCCTGTAAGACCCGGAATGAATGAAATATTAGGCGAGAAGTGTTACGACAGTCTATCGGAAATTCCGTTTCCGATAGACATTGTTGATATATTTCGAAAATCTGAAGCAGTAATGCCTGTTATAGATGAAGCGATCGAGATAGGTGCAAAATCCGTATGGCTCCAATTGGGAATCATGAACCCTGAGGCTGAGAAAAAAGCTGAGTCTGCCGGACTTCTGGTTGTATCAAATAGATGTATGAAAATAGAACATTCCAAAAGATACTGAGTTCTTATCCTTCAGTGAGATCGTTGCACAATGAGACCACTGCACAATAAACAGATCTTGTGGGGGCGCAAAGAAAACTATAAAAACAGTCTTGCTGCATTTTCATAGCAGATAAGTGATT
>CAZPBP010000057.1:0-7420 GCA_964584845.1 uncultured Hippea sp. | reverse complement strand
CCTCGCAATGGCAGAAGGGAGTGTTAAGTTTGCAAATTAGAATAGGATCTGCAATGCTTCTATGGTTTTTCCACACTTAACCCGGAAGAGCCAAAATAAGCTTTACTGCATTTAGTGCATAACATCGGTTATAAATCAAAAATAAAATAATGAGCCCCTGAAATTTTTGGTTTGACAATTGTTCCGTTCGGATCAAACATCCGGGTTGGGCCGTCATTTGAAGCCCTCAGGAAATAGATTGAATTTTCTATAGCCCTAAATCTAAGTAGTCGCATAAAAAGTTTTGGCGCAAAAGTATGGCTGAACCAACCGTCATTTGTTATATTTATTGCTATAGTCGCACCGGCTTGCTTGAATCGTTTAATTAAAAACGGAAACATTGTTTCATAGCAGATAGGAACAGCTATTTTATTGTCTCCTACACTGAAAACGGTTATTTTATTGCCGCTTCTCAGATCTTCTCCGTTTTGCGTCAAATCGACTATCTTGTCGAAAATAGATTTTATCGGAAGATATTCACCGAAAGGAACAAGGTGCATCTTATCATATCTATAGATATCGGTTCCCTTAAAAAGAAAGGCTGAGTTTGTATAACCGTAGGAACTGAAGGAAAGTAAACCGGTTAGCAGAGGAATTTTTATATTATTCTCCAGATTGGTAAGCAGATCGTTATCTTCCTGATATTCATTCCAAACTATTGGAACGGCAGCTTCGGGCCATACTACCAAATCAGGATGAAATAGTTTTGTGAGAATTTTTGTCTGTTTAATATATCTGTTGATAATCGTATAGTAGGAAGCCGGATCCCATCTTTTGTTTTGAGCAATATCTTCAGAGATAACTAAAATCTTAATGTGAGAAATTTTTAGACTATTTGCAGGCAAAAAATATCCTATTAGTAAAATTGCAATTACCGGCATTGCAAAGGCAGGCTTTTTTTTTGCTATGGCAAGATAGACAAAGACATTAATCAGAAGCAAAAGAAATGTGATCAGATATGATGAAAAATGGGCATATCCCAAAAGAAACTTATCTTGAAATTGTGTCAGATAGAGATCAAAAAGCGGAACGCCCGTAAAAAGATGATCTCTTGCAGCCTCCAAAACCACTCCGATTATTGGAACGATATAGATCTTATTGTGAAAAAGCTTTATGGAAACAAAAAAAATCACCCACCAAATAGCGAGATAAAATGCCAGGACACCAATCAAGGCTATTGCGTAAACAGATGAAATACCGGCATGGACATGGATAGGTTCGTATAAAAAACTTACCAAAACAATCTGGTATAAAAATCCAAAGACCGCCCCGATCAAAACTTGAGCACCAATATTTCGATTTATAAAAAAAAGCGGAACAAATCCAACAAATTCAAGAAAAAACAGCGATGGAACAAAAAACGGGAGTAGGAGTAGAATAAGCGATAAAGCAACGGAAAAAATAGGCACCTTCAGACGATTTTCAACGCAAAATCAGACCACACCGCATGATGAGTTATAAAACCGGTTGAGATATAATCAATACCGGTAGCGGCAAGCGCCTTGATCAAGTTTTTGTCAACATTGCCGGATACCTCCAGCTTAACGCTTTCTTTCCTCTGTTTTACTGCATACTCTATATCAGCTATCTCAAAATGATCAAGCAGAATGATATCTGCGCCGTTTTCCTCAGCTTCTCTGAATTCATCAATGTTCTTTACTTCAACCTCAATTTTTGCGGTAAACGGAATCTTTGGCTTTATTTCTTTGATTGCCGCACTTATGCTTCCGGCTACCTTTATATGATTATCCTTTATCATAGCACAATCATATAATCCAAACCTATGATTTGTAGCTCCGCCGATTCCGGTTGCGTATTTTTCAAATATTCTCATACCGGGTGTTGTTTTTCTCGTATCAAGAAGCACCGTCTTATATTGGGCAATCCGGTCGACAAACTCTCTTGTCAGAGTTGCAATTCCCGATAGACGTGATATGAGATTCAGCGCTGTCCGCTCACCGGATAGAATTGCTGCAGCATCTGCATTTAGAATTGCCGCAGTTTGAGATTTCTCGATATAATCACCATCTTTGAAAAACCGTTTGATGCCGGCATTTTTGTCAAGAAGTCTAAAAATCTGCTCAAAAAAATCGATACCGCATAAAATCGCACCGGAACGACAGATAAGTTTTGCATTGCTTCGTTTTCCTTTGCCCACAGGAGCTGTAAGATCAAATGGACCGATATCTTCTTTTAGAAAATTTCTCAGTGCTTCGGTTATCATTAGCTTACAGCAAGCATTTTCTCAATTACAATCTTTGCCTTCTCGGCTGTCTTTTTATCGACAGACACCTTAAACTGATCTTTTTTGAGAGCGGATAAAACACGCGGCAGAGTAATGGTTTTCATATTGTAGCATAAAGGCGTTGCCTTAGGAAAAATAATTCGTTTCTCGGGAGCTTTCTTCCTTATTTGATGGGCAATGCCGATTTCGGTACCTATGACAAACAGCTTTTTATCACTGTCTTTAACATAATTTATAATCTTGGTCGTGCTTCCCACAAAATCTGCAATCCTTATTACCTGTGGTGTGCATTCAGGATGAACCACCACTGCCGCATCGGGATGTCTCTTTTTTATCTCAAGTATGGACTGAGCAGTTATGCGCTCATGCACCTGACAATATCCTTCCCATATATGAAACTTTATTTCAGGCAGCTGATCTGCGACAAACTGCGCCAGATTTTTATCAGGACCGAAAATAACTTCCTTCGCATGAAGCGACTTTACAACATCAACAGCGTTCGATGATGTACAAATTATATCCGATAATGCCTTTATCTCTGCAGTTGTATTGATATATGAAACTACAGGCACTCCAGGATGCTCTTCTTTGTATTCATTTAGTTCTTCAGGAATTATCATATCGGCAAGAAAACAGCCGGCCCTGCTGTACGGAATTAGTACATCTCTGTCGGGCATAAGAATTTTTGCGGTTTCGGCCATAAAATCCACTCCGCAGAAAACAATCATCTGTTTATCGGTTTTTGCCGCAGTCCTTGCCAATCCCAGGGAATCGCCTATATAATCTGCAACATCCTGAACTTCAGGCCTCATATAGTAATGAGCAATAATAATTGCGTTTTTCTCTCTCTTTAACCTGCCTATTTCAGACTTCATCTCAATATAGTTCATCTTGTTTCCTCAATCTTTACGGAAATGGCAGCCCCTGCTTGTCGGGTTCTGCCATGCAGCTCTTGCTATAATTAACCCGGTTTGAATGGCACCTCTCAGTTCTACAATTTCTCTTGTCAAATGCGCATTCCGGTAAAATTCCTCTGTTTCCTGCCATAGATGCCTCAAATCATTTATCGCTCTGCCTAATCTATGGCTGTTTCTTATTAATCCCACATAATTCCACATTATATATCTCAAAGTTATGAAATCCTGAAATATCAATGCATTATCAATACTGCTTGAACCGGTATAGCTCCAAGGCCTTACGCTCGGTATATCGCCGACAGACCGGTTTGTCATTTTTTTTATAATATCATCAGCAGCCCTATATCCAAAAACCAGGCCCTCGAGCATTGATGTACTCGCAAGTCGGTTTGCACCATGCAGTCCGGTACATGCGACCTCGCCAACCGCATAAAGCCCATCTACGGTTGTTTTGCCGTATAGATCCGTTCTGACGCCGCCGCACGAAAAATGTGCAGCCGGTACGACCGGAATCGGCTCATAAGCACAATCTATTCCATGTCTTTTGCATTTTTCCCAAATTGTCGGAAATCTTTTTTTTATCTCATCCGGCTTCATGTATGAGGCAATATCAAGATAAACATACGGCCAATGATGCTCGGTCATCTCACTGTGAATCGCCCTTGCTACGATATCCCTTGGAGCCAGAGATTCAAGATGATGATAACGTTTCATAAACGGCTTTTTATCGTAATCTATGAGAACGGCCCCCTCGCCCCTTACCGATTCGGAAATAAGAAAGCTGTCCGCACCGCTGATGGCAAGTGTTGTGGGATGAAACTGAACATATTCCATATTTATAATCTCTGTCTGCGCCCTGTATGCTGCCGCAAGCCCCTCTCCCGTTGCCACAGCCGGATTTGTAGTATGTAGATAGATATGTCCAAGACCACCTGTAGCAAGCATAGTAGCCTTTGCGGTTATGATTTTCACTGTAGAACTGCCGTTATCCAAAACATATGCACCGAGACATCGGTTATTTTCGTAGCAGGAAAGCGGATTATCAACATGATGATGATTGGTAAGAAGATCCACAAGAGTGCAATTTGTAAACAGTTTGATATTTGGAAGTCGCTCTGTTCTTTTTATCAAAGCCTGTTCGATATATCTTCCGGTAATATCGGTTTTATGCAGAATTCTTCGTTTTGAATGCGCAGCTTCCTCGGTTCTGTCAAGCTCACCGAATCTGTCTCTGTCAAAATCTACCGGTGCTTCGTCAAGCAGCATCTTCTCAACAATCTCAGGACCTTCGTTTGCTGTAATCCGGGCTGCCTGAGGAAGAGAGGCGCCTGCACCGGCTACAAGTATATCGTTGATTAGAAACTCAGGTTTATCATCAATCGCCTTATATACAATCCCGCCTTGGGCATGATAGGTATTTGAATCAGCTGCCTTTTCGGTTTTTGTTACTATTGCAACCGACAGACCATTATCGGCTGCTCTTATAGCAGTACTGTTTCCTGCTATTCCGCCTCCGATAACAAGAAGATCAAAGTCGGCATCAGCCATTACAGCTTTTCCGGACTTATAATATGACCGGCCGTTGCCGACGCAGCAGCAATGGCGGCATTTGCCAGATAGACAAACGATTTCGGAGAACCCATTCTACCCACAAAGTTTCTGTTGCTTGTTGAAATAGCGGTTTCACCAGGTGCAAGAATACCCATGTGGCCGCCAAGACATGGGCCGCAGGTCGGAGTGGATACTATAGCACCTGCATCAAGAAAAATATCAAACAATCCCTCTTTGAGAGCCTCTCTGTAAATAAGTTTTGTTGCAGGAATGACAATAAGACGAACACCTTTGGCAATATGCCTTCCTTTGAGTATTTTGGCGGCAATTCTAAGATCGGATGTTCTTCCGTTTGTACACGATCCTATAAACGCTTGATCTATTTTTATCGTCTCGGTGATTTGAGAAATCGGTTTGCTGTTCTCCGGCAGGTGAGGAAATGCCACCTGAGGTTCAATTTTGCCTGCATCTATATATATCGTCTCCGAAGCGGAATCAGCGTCACTTTTATAGATTTTATATTTTTTATCTGTTCTGCCTTTTAGATAATTTTTCGTAATCTCATCCGGTTCGATTATGCCGTTTTTAGCTCCGGCTTCTACAGCCATATTGCAAATGGTAAGTCGGTCATCCATTCCAAGCGAACCGATAGTATCTCCGGCAAACTCCATAGTTTTGTATAGTGCCCCGCTTACACCGATTTTTCCTATCGTATAGAGTATTATATCTTTGCCGCCTGAGTATTTTGGAAGTGTACCGCTGTAGACAAACCGCATCGTTTCGGGAACCTTGAACCATGCTTTTCCTGTAGCAATCGCAAAAGCAAGATCAGTGCTTCCGACACCGGCAGCAAATGCTCCAAGAGCTCCGTGAGTACACGTATGGGAATCAGCCCCGACAATTATCCGGCCTGGGGTTATGATGCCCTGTTCGGGTAAAAGTGTATGTTCAATACCGGTTTCTCCTACATCCCAATATTTTTCTATATTATATTTATTTGCGAACATTCTAACCGTCTGACACTGAATAGCCGATGCTATATCTTTGTTGGGAGCAAAATGATCAGGTATCAATGCTATTTTTGAAGGATCTTTGGGAACAATTCCATATTCGGCCAATTTATGAATCGCTATTGGAGCGGTTATATCATTTCCAAACGCCAGATCTACTGATGTTAAAACAAGCTCTCCCGGCTTTACATCGTTTCCAACATGGGCACTAATTATTTTTTGCGTAATACTCATTCCCATTTGTTCACCTCTTATTATAAATTTATTTTTATATGTCCATATAATTGGCAGTACAACACAGCTTGTAAAAATTTTCTGAAACAAAGCATGAAACATCCTTTCGATTTTTCTGAAATTTGTCTATTTCCTTCTTTTCAATCCGTTACATTTCTTTTATTTTTTAACTCCTGTAACTCAATATGTCTTGCCTGCATAGCAGAACCGTAAGCTGCAACACCGTAAGGCACGAGATAAGTCAACAGAATTTGAAAAATAACGGCAGCAGTCAAAGCGCCGTTCAAAATTGCTTCAAAATTGCATTGTAATGATTAATTAATGCAAGTAAAGTGCCGACTACTACCCCTACTTTCACTGAACGATAAATGCAAACCTTATCTTTTACATACTTTAAAAACAGTTTTATACGGCATACCATTTCAGGCCTTTTCGGAAGATTAGATTAAGATTTTTAAGATAATATATATACGACATAGCTTCACCAAGCTGCAGTATAAGATCATCATCTGCGGTATGATTTCTGAAAATCATTCTTGCAGCTTCAAATATCGTCATAGGCTCTTTCTTCAACATATAATAGGTTTTTTCAATTCGCTCTATATAGCTTTTTCTTAATTCCCTTATTCTCTCTTTAGGATTTTCCACAAGCTTTCCATGCGATCCTGCTATTAACACTGGAGCAATTGCTTCAAGTTTATCCAAAGTTTCGAGATAATTTTTTATAGGATCAAAATTACATTTTCCAACAGGGACACTCACCACGAATATCGTTCCCGGGTTGCTTGTTATATCTGCAAGAACAGCATCTCCTGAAAAAAGTATTCCTTCATCTTTAAGAAAAAACGATACCGAACCGGGGGTATGACCGGCTGTTCCAATTGTAATGACGGTTCTGCCGCATAGATCAAAAAGTTCCCCCTCATCTATTGCTTCATGGACAGGCGCAGAAATTTTTTTAAAGATTCTTTCGATTATATTAAGAATTCCCTGCGCATACAGGGGCGGCAAACCAAGCTTCAGCAGATTTTTTTCAGCAACGTCATTGCCGGGATATTTGTACATAAGCCAATCGGCATCCGCATCGCTCAGAAAAAATCGGGAAAATTGTCTGTTTTTTGCAATGCCTATATGATCATCATGCCCGTGAGTCGCCAAAATTCTCAGTTTGTCGGTTTTTACTCCTGCTTCATCCAGCAATTCTGTAGTACTTTTTTGATCAGGTCCTATATCAATAGCAGTATCAGCTTTGGCAAAATAATATATCGAAACGGCTCCAACTGCGTAAGGGGTTGGAAGGTCGATCTTTTTTACATAATCCGGAAGCAACATCTGCTTCAAGAATATTCCAAATATAGATTCTGTCAACTCTCCTCTTGACCTTTGTTGAGATTCTTTTCAATTTCATTAATCTTATCTTTTAA
>CAZPBP010000056.1:0-7488 GCA_964584845.1 uncultured Hippea sp. | reverse complement strand
TAAAAATTAAAATTTGCCGGGCTGACATAGGTTAGCTTGAGAATTTTTATTTCTTAAAGATTGCCCAATATCAGCCTTCCCTGCGGGCAATATCTGCTTTCCCGTATGCTTTGTTAAACTTCTGTTTAATAATTGTACAGCCGGTCACCGCTGGCAAAAGAATCAGAGCAGCTCTATCGCAACTGCAATAAGCACAATAGCGCCGACAAAACTGTTTATATTGAAAAAGGCAGCATAAATCTTTCCTTTTTTCATTGATGCTGCCAAAATCTGTTCATAAATTAAAAGAGATCCTATAATTGCAGTAGCAATGTAATAGATAGCTCCAAATCCGCTTAAAATGCCTGCTGTTACAAGAAACATAAGACTTATAAAATGAAACAGTTTTGATAACAGAATAGCGCCGTTTTTGCCGTATGCCGATGAAGCCGAATAGAGATGATGCCTGACATCAAATTCATGGTCAAGCATGCTGTAGATCATATCAAAACCTGCAACCCAAAAACTCACCGAAAGCCCAAACATAATAATTGGAAGTGAAAAATGAGGAGAAATTGCCAAATATGCACCGATCGGTGCCAATCCATCAATAATTCCCAAGAGTAGATGACATATTATGCTGAATCGTTTCGTAAATGGGTATATTATAAAAAGCGCCACGACTATAAAAGAAAGTTTGAATACGAGCATATTAATCAGATAAGCAGAAATTTCAAATATTATAAACATGCTTAACGAGAAAAACCATGCGTATGATTGTCTTATTTGTCCGGAAGGAATTTCACGCTCACTTGTTCTTGGATTTTGTTTATCAATATTTGCATCTATGATCCTGTTGAGCGCCATCGCAAGCGAACGAGCTGAAATCATCGCAACAGAAATCAAAATAAAGATTTCTAAATTAGGTAATCCGTTTGCAGCTATCAGCATTCCTACAAATGCAAATGGAAGCGCAAAGACGGAATGTGAAAACTTGATCATCCTTAAAAGAGCGTTAAATGTTTTTGCAATTTTCTTGACATTGCTCATTAAAATAATCATATTCTATTTATTACCTTAAAGTAGTCTATTAGATAGATTATCACAGAAAAAACTGCCAGAACCAATGCAATATAGAGAACAATAGTACCGAGTTCTCTTTTTCCCATCAATAAAATTATAAGCGCCGCAAATTGAAATCCTGTCTTAAATTTTCCCCACCAATTAGCAGATATTACTACTCCGGAATCTGCTGCTATTGCCCTTATGCCGGTAGCCAACAGTTCCCTTGCTACGATAATTATAACAATCCAGCCTGCAATTATATTGATATCCGTCATAGCAATCATGACAGATACAACCATTAATTTGTCAGCTACCGGATCAAGCAGTTTTCCAATGTTTGTAACCTGGTTTGTCCGTCTTGCAATCTGTCCATCCAGAATATCCGTAAAAATTGCCAAAACCAGCACAATAATAGTAAGCGTGAAAAACGATTGCTTATCCTGATATATAAAAATTACAGCCACAGGAATTAACGCTATTCTTAAAAGTGTTAAGATATTGGGAATTGTTACAATTCGGTTTTTCATAATTTATATACCAAGATTTTTAAAATAGTTTTCCCATTTAATAACCGATTTAAGATAATTTATAGCTTTCGACTTAACTATTTTATTTTTTTTGATGCTGTTTTCTCCGCCGTAATAAGATGCTATCACCAGTGATTTTTTGTGAAACCGCCTCATGAGAAATTTAATATAACGTATTGAAGCTTCGAGGTTTAATGCAGGATCGTATAAACTGTTTTCGGCAATTCCAAAACGCTTTGCCGTTTCAGGTTTAACCTGCATCAATCCTATCGCACCGGCATTCGAAACGGCATTAGGATTAAAATCGGATTCAACCTTTGCAATAGCCATCAGCAGATTAGGATCTATTTTATTATTTCTGGCTTTTGAAATAATTAAATTTTTAATTTCATTTTTATCCGTTATTCTCGGTAAAGTAGGTTTATCAAGATTGCTTATGTAAATCGCTCCTTTATGATCATAAAAAGACAGCTTTCCGGCTGCTGCATAGCCATAAGATAGATTGAGCACAATAGTTAAGATAACGATTTTATACATTGAGTCACTATGCTGCTGATCCTAAATTTTATATTTTCTAAATTTTCTTTGGTATCGGCTTCAAATCGAGATACTAAAACAGATTGGGTATTGCTTGCTCTGACGAGTGCCCATCCGCTATCAAAAACTATTCTTATGCCGTCTATCGTAACAATTTCTTTAACATCACTATAGTTTTTATCATTTATAACCGCTTGAACAAGCTCCGGAATTTTATGTTTTATGGTATCCGGACAGCTGATTCTAATCTCAGGGGTAACAACGGTTTTGTGCATATTTTCTATCAATTCCGACAATTTGAATTGTCTGTTATTGATTTTCTTTTTTACGAAGATCTCAGTCAACCTTAAACCTGCATAAACAGCATCATCATATCCATAATATCTATCCTTAAAAAACAGATGGCCGCTCATCTCTCCGGCTAATATCGCACCGGTCTCTTTCATTTTAGCCTTTATCAATGAATGACCCGTTTTCCACATAATAATTTTTCCGCCGGCCTTTCGAACGCCTTCATACAGAACGCTGCTGCTTTTTACTTCGCTGATTATCACAGGCGGTTCCTTCCGTTTCCATTCGTTGATAATATCAAGCGCAAAAATAAGTAAAAGTTTGTCTCCCCATATGATGGTTCCTTTTTCATCCACAACTCCAATTCTATCAGCATCTCCATCATATGCTATTCCAAAATCCGATTCCGTTTCCCGGACTTTCTTTCTCAGATCCTTCAAATTTATCTCTACCGTAGGATCAGGATGATGATTGGGGAAATTGCCGTCGGGTTTGCTATAAAGATCAATTAACTCAAATCCCATGTTTCTAAAAAGTTTCGGTGCAATTATGCCGGCAGTTCCGTTTCCTGAATCTATAACAATCTTTACAGGCCGTTCAAGCCGTTTCAGCATCTCTGAGATTCCGGAAAAACCGCTTAGAATCATTTCAATATAATTACCGGAAATGTCGGTTTTTGTATAGGTGCCGATTTTATTTTCTTTTATAGTTGTTTCTTTCATCTTTTTCTCAATCTCTTTGATCGCTTCTCCATAAATTGTGTCATTGCCGATACATAATTTCATACCATTATATTCCGGAGGATTGTGAGAGCCTGTTATCATCATCGCTCCGGTAGTACTAAGCTTAAATGTTGCATAATAGAGAATCGGCGTTGGAACAAGTCCGATGTCAATTACATTAACCCCACTTGCAAGCAATCCTTCTGTCGCCGCCCTGCTTAAACTTTCTGAACTTAATCTTGCATCATGTCCAATAGCCGCAGAAACATCCTCTGTTTTCTGTTTCAGTATTCTTCCAAATATGTATGCAATCTTTTGAACTATGCTTTCTTTTAATGTTTTCCCGATAATGCCCCGTATATCGTACTGTCTAAAAATTGACATAAACAGCCTCCTGATATAAATTACATAAAATCGTCTTTTGCGGTATCCTCTAACCGTCTGAGTTATGAATAATAACATACTTTTGCGACGGTTCAAATAGAATAGTATCCGATATCTTTTTTGAATAAAATTGTCGTTAAAGAAGAACATGCTTATTGAGGGGTATCCGGCTTTGGCGATCGGTATTTACAGCGAATCAAATATAAGATATACTGGTAATCAGTAACGGCTGTTTATACTGAGAGTTAAATCTGCCGGAAAAGTGTAAATTATAGGTAACGGTTGAACTGTTGCCGGGATTTGCAATGCAGAGCAGGCTAATTGGGGGGTCAAGATAATCGTTCATGGATTCCTTAATCATAGAGGTAACATGTATATCATAAAGATAAAAGCGACTTTTTATATAAATAAACGAAGCGAATAAATGAATAAGAGTGCTATAAATGCATCTGTAAAAAGGATTAGTTCCAAAGTATATAAATATGCTGAAGATAAAAATAAAGGACTTGTGCCTACGTTTTATAAAATACTTTTTAAAAAAATAGCACGAAAACTCGGCTTCACGGATGAAGATCTTGAAATGTTTGATTCGGAGCTGTTTATTGAAAATCGGCAAAAGGCTCTTGAAACCAAAAGATCTAAGGATTTGTCAAAGGTCCACGGCAGTATCTCCGATAAGGTCAAAAAACTGTTATTGGCGACTGTTTCATATAGCAGCAAAATTAAAAATAGCAGAGAACTGAAGGATCTATCAAAGGATACGCTTGAATATCTATCCAAGTTAAATAAAGCAAAAAAAGGTCTCGAAGCCGATGAAACTATTTTAAGCAATATAGCAGACATGATATTCAAAGATCCTCTTACCGGCTTACTTAACAGGCGCTTTATGAATATTATTCTAAAAAGAGAATTTTACAGACTTAAGCGATATGGTACCGAACTGTCCATTATTATTGCAGATATTGATAAGTTTAAAGATGTAAACGATACATATGGTCATATGGTTGGTGATAAGGTGTTGTCGAGTATTGCAGAATTGCTTATTAATTCATCGCGCTCATCCGATACAATCATCAGATATGGAGGTGAAGAAATTATTATAATATGTCCTTCAACAAATATAAAATGCGCAGCACTGCTTGCAGAAAAGTTGCGATATCTTCTTTCAAAACTTAAGTTCAAGGTTAAATCAAAACTATTTTCCGTTACTTTATCATTCGGGGTGGCTGAATGCAGAGTAGACGACGGAGAAGACGAACTACCAATCAAGGCACTCAAGAGAATGGATGACGCATTATATCAATCAAAAAGGAATGGCCGCAACAAGGTTTCTGCGTGCTGATTATGAGACCGCTGCACAATAAACGCTCATAGGCTGCGACGGCATAGTACGTTATGATGTGCATGCTTAACCTATAATTTTTATTAAGACGGTTTTCCCAACTATTTCTTTGCTGATATTTGAATTTGTAACTATGATTAATGTTTTGGAGCTCGTATTATTCTCATCACTTAGTCTATTGTCTCTTGATCTTGAATGCCTTATTCCCACAATTCTGCCGCGATAAAGCCTGTTTTCCTTTATATTCTTTTTTTTCGCAACTTTGTTGACCGCATATAACGGTCCGATAGTTATATCCATATTTTCACCTCCCAAAGTAGATCGGCAGTATATGGATTAACTTGAGTATTTAACGCATTTTCCGCACAAATTTCATCATAAAACCGCATTCAAAGAATATATAAGAAAACCAAAAAGAAGACCTACTCATCAGTGGTACTGATGGAGAACTACAGAGAAGACGGAAAGGTTAAACATACTGTTATCTCCAATCTGTCGAGCCGACCTGAAAGATTAGTCTCCTGATTGGAAAGGTTGTTAAAAGGTCGGGAGGTAAAGACGGTTAATGATCCGAAACTGAGTATGGAAAAATCCTTAAAACTAAAAGACCATGACTATATCGGGCAAGCTAAGAAAAAGATATGGATAAATTACCGGTAGAGCCTGTATCCATAAAGAGATACAGGCTTTTTTGTCATTTTTTGTGCGGAAGTTCCGTTATAATTGTTAGTGTCTTTTGTAGTTTATTCCAGTCTTCTTAGAAACAATTCTTTTTTTCAAGTCTCGTATCATCTTTTTATCAGCGCTTTTTTAGGAAGAACTCTTATTTTACTGTCAGCTTAAACTCTTTCCAGCAAATGTTTTTTAATGTCTTCCGCAGCCTGCTCCTTAACTTTATAATGCATTTTCTTGCCTGTGGCCGTTAATGGTATATTGTCTACAAATCTATAGTATTTTGGCCTCTTGTACCTCGCCAGCATTGGGTGATTTTTACAGAACTCCTCAAGTTCCTGTGCGGTAAGGGAAGAATTTTTTTTAATGACATAAGCCACGACCATTTGACCCCATTTATCATCAGGCACTCCCGTAACCACACACTCCTGCACCTTTGCATTCTCATTGATTACTTCTTCTACCTGCACGGGATAGATATTTTCCCCGCCGGATATGAGCATGTCATCCTTGCGTCCCACGATGGTAATGTATTCCTTATTATTCCAGGTTGCCAAATCACCTGTGTACATCCATCCCTTGTAGTACTTTTTCTTAGTCTCCTCGGGTCTATTGATGTAATCATAGGCGCACTTACCGGGGGCTCTGACAATTACTTCACCTATTTCCTTATTATTTTTAGCTGCATAGTCATTCGGTTCAGCCATACGGCTGTCGTAACTTTTAACTACCGCTACATCGTCGTCTGTACATGAGCGTCCGGCGCTGCCGGCCATCTCGGGCAGGTCGTAAGGTCTCAGAAAAGTATTCCAAAAAGCTTCAGTTGTTCCGTAACCGTTAAATATGTTGGGTGTAAGCACCTTATGATATTTAATGCAGTCATTTTTCTCCAGAGGCGCCCCCATGGTTACTATCCCTTTAAGTTTGCTTAAATTGCGCGGCTTGTTTACCTGCTCGTCATATAGCAACTTAAGCGTAGATGGTGTACCGATGAGAAAAGTAAGGCCGTATTTTCCAACATAATCAAGGATTGTCTTGGAATCGAACGCTCTTAAGGTAACCAGTTCCCCGCCTATGTAAAGCGTAGGATTTGGTCCGCCCGAGTACAATCCTCCACGGTGAAACCATGGTGTCATATTCATTGTCTTGTCTATAGGTGAAAGCGGGAAATGCATAATCACATCGTGGGCACTTAAAATCTCGTTGATATTGTTTAATGGCGCTCCTTTAGGCATACCTGTGGTACCGGAGGTATATAAACGTGTGGTTTCATCATAGATATGGGACGACAGTTTGATTGCCGGCTCTTCTTTAGATTTATCTTTTACATACTCACTATACGAAATCGATCCGGCAAAGGGTTTGCTCGTACCATAAATATCTACCATGACAACCCTTTTTGGCTTATGCTTTGCCATATTTAGTGCTTTTTCTGCTGTATCTTTGATCTCGGCATCATAGAAGTAAACCGCAGGTTTGCTGTCGTCAATGATATAAGCGGTCTCGCCGCAGGAAAGACGGAAATTTATAGGACAGTTTACAGTACCGATCTTTTGTGGCGCGAGATAAAGAAAAACAAATTCGGCACAGTTAAACAACTGATACATAAGCACATCGTTCTTAGTAACTTCATCAGCAACAAGAGCATCTGCCAGCATATTACATTCCTCGTTCAATTCTGGATATGTCCAGCTCTTCTCACGGATGGGACAGGTAAGCGCGGTTCTCTCCGCGTAGCGGTGCGTATTGCGCAAAAAACCGTTAAGATAGGTAAACTTGCTTTCAAAAGTATCTCTAAACATATCCACGTTATAAGTACACCTTTGTTTTATCATTCAAACACCCCCCCTTTTTTTTTTGAAATTTTTTTCTCGACTGATGTCTATCTTCACAATTATACCTACCGGCAAAGTTAACACCAACAAACAATATCAGACAACACCCTCATCTTTCAATTCTTTTAATTTCT
>CAZPBP010000055.1:0-7560 GCA_964584845.1 uncultured Hippea sp. | reverse complement strand
TCGTTTAAAATAACTTTGCATTCCGGATAACCTGAACATGCTATAAATTCACCATGTCTGCCCGCCTTTTTTACGAGTTCCCTGCCGCATTCCGGACATTTTCCGTTAACTTTATTACTATTTAAATTTTTTGTGTATTTACATTTAGGAAATCCGCTGCAGGCCAGAAACTTGCCGAACCTTCCGGTTTTGATTACAAGCATACTGCCGCATTTAGGGCATTTTTCGTCGGTTGGAATATCTTTCGGCTTTTCCGACGGCATATCCATCGCCTTTTCAAGCTGCCGGGAAAAGGGCACCCAGAATTCATTAAGCAGATCAACTCTTTTAATTTTTCCCTGTGCAACCTCATCTAAAAGTGTTTCAAAATGTGCAGTAAATTTTAGGTCCATTAATTTAGGAAAATATTCTACCAAACGATCGGTAACCTTGTAGGAAATCTCTTCAGGAATAAATGTTCGTTTTTCTTTTTTAATATATTTTCTGGATAGAAGCGTTGATACAACTGTGGCATATGTTGACGGTCTGCCTATTCCTTCCTTTTCCAGCGTTTTTATAAGTGATGCCGCATTGTATCTTGCAGAAGGCTCCGTCTCTTTTTTGTCTATTTTAAGCTGCTTTAGAGTTGCTTTATCGTTTCTATCTATCTGAATAAGCTTCTTTTCGGAATCTTTTCCTTCTATAATCATCCAACCGGGAAATTTGAGCGAACTCAGATGGGCATTCCAAAGCGTTTTACCTGAGCTCAAAGAAATATTCATTGAGTCTGTTACCGAATGTGCCATCTGAGATTCCACAAAACTGTTCCATATAAGCGTGTATAACTTAAGCTCTCCGGCATCGAGAAATTGCTCTATTAGCTTAGGAATCTTTTGTATATCCGTAGGTCTTATTGCTTCATGTGCAAGCTGAGCCGAGGAGCTGTTTTTATAAACCGAAACTGTTTTTGGAATAAACTGTTCTCCGTAGTTCTTTTTTATAAATTCTCTTGCCGCGAGAGCAGCGGTTTGTGCTATGTTTACCGAATCGGTTCTCATATAGGTTATAAGACCCGTCTGTTTTCCGTTCACTTTTTTGCCTTCATACAGGCTTTGTGCAATTTTCATAGTAACGGACGGACTGTATCCAAGTCGATTGTTTGCAAGCTGCTGCAGGCGGCTTGTCGTTAGCGGAGGATTTGGAGATTTTGAGATCTTTCTCTCTGCAACGGATTGGATGGTAAATCCGAATCGCTCCGATTCCTGTTTTATTTTTTCAGCTTCTTTTTGGTCTGTAATGCCCAACTTGAGCCTTTTGCCTTCAACTTTGGTCAGTTTTGCTTCGACCACTGTCTTTTTAATAGCCAATTCGGCTGTTAAAACAAAGTATGTAATAGGAATAAATTTAGTGATCTCACGCTCTCTGTCGACAATTAGCTTTAGGGTAACCGATTGAACACGCCCCGCAGATAATCCTCTTGCTATCTTTTTTGACAGAAGCGGACTAAGACGATATCCTACAACCCTGTCCAATATTCTTCTTGCTTCCTGCGCCTCAACAAGCATATTGTTGATCTTTCTGGGATGTTTAAGCGCATCCATTATTGCAGTTTTAGTTATTTCATGAAAACTTATACGTTCGTAGTTCTTTGGTTTTGCTATTTCCAGTATATGCCACCCTATAGCTTCGCCCTCTCTGTCTTCATCAGTTGCAATATATACATTGCCGGCCTCTGAAGCTAATTTCTTTATCTGATTTGCTATTTTAGTTTTTTGACGCGGTACAACATAGTGCGGCTCAAATGTTGCTATATCAACGCCGAATTGATATTTAGGAAGATCTCTTATATGACCGTTTGATGCTATACATCTGAATTTTTTGCCCAGAAAACTGCCTATGGTTTTTGCTTTTGTCGGTGATTCTACAATTACCAGTTCTTTACTATTTTCTTTCAAATCTACTCCCTTGTTTTACGATCAGATTGCCAATTTCAAGTTTTGTCAAAATAGCAGAAACTGCTGCTGAATCAAGCGACAAAATATCAGTTATTTGATCAATGGTTTTTTGCGTATCCAAACAGTCGTAAACTGCTTTTTCATTGCCGGATAGATCGGATTCAGGTTTTTTGCGTTTTTCATGTGATCGGTGAAGAATATTTGCAGCATCGAGGGCGAGTTCGTCTACCAATGTTCTGTAGTTTGTGAAAGGAACAGCTCCGTTTTTGATTAGAGCATTCGTTCCTCTACTTGTTTCCGAGAAGATAGAGCCGGGTACGGCCATTACGGTTCTGCCTTGTTTTGCTGCAAGTCCGGCCGTTATAAGAGCGCCGCTTCTTTTTGTTGCTTCAACTACGATGGTTGCAATCGAGAGTCCGGAGATGATGCGATTTCTTTGAGGAAAACTCCATCTTGACGGATAGGTTCCCGGTTCAAACTCTGAAATTACGGCACCGTTTTCAATGATTTGATCATAAAGTCTTCTGTTTTCCGGAGGATAGATAATATCAACTCCATTTCCAAGAACAGCGATTGTTTTGCCTCCGTTTTTGATTGCGGCATTGTGTGCAGCGCTGTCGATGCCTTTTGCCATACCGCTTGTTATAGTTATTCTGTTTGATGCAAGAAAGTCTGTTATCTGGGAAGCTGCTTTTATGCCGTAACTTGTTGCTATGCGGCTTCCGACAATGCTGACTGAAGCGTTGGCCGACAATTCTCCTTTGCAGTAAATCAGCATAGGCGGATCTGAGATCTGTTTGAGAAGCTCAGGATATTCCTCTGAAAAATATGTAATTACCGAAATACCGCTCTTTTTCCATTTATAGAGTAACTGTTCCGCTTCAATAAGCTGCTCTTCTTTAAAACCGATTCGCGCGGCAAATCGGCCTATAAATTTTGTTAAATCTTCAGGAAGTACCGATATACTGCCGACCGCATCAATTATGAGAGCCGTAAACTCTCTGAAGTTATTTCTTATTGATACTAAATAAAGAAGATCTGTGGAAAATTCCGATCCTTTAATCATATTGTTTTGTAAGTATAATAAACTTTATGAAAAATCAAGAGGATATAAATATTGGAGCGTTAAAAAAACTTAGAACGCGGTTTTTTAACATCCCCGCAGAGAGACTCGGCAGGGATGCAGTAAAGAGTTATTCTATTGCGATGGAGAATGAACTTAGAACTATCTTTAGCTCGGCAAATGAGAATAGAAAGGGATTTGCTCTGATTTCTGTGGGAGGATTCGGAAGGCGGGAGCTCTGCTATGGATCGGATGTTGATTTTATGATTCTCTCAACGCGAATAAAAAAAAAGCATGCGTATACGCTTAACAACAAATTATCCGACCTGCTTTGGAGGGCAGGCTTGTCTGTAGGAAGCAGTGTGCGTACAATTTCCGAATGCATTGAAGAATCAAAAGATGTAACAGTTATGGTTAATCTTATGGATTCTCGGTTTGTAGCGGGAGACAAAAAACTCTATGAAAAATATTCAAAAAAAGTTTTGAACTACATTGTCTGCCGCAACAAAAAGCATTTGATGCAGACTCTGGTTGATGAGGTAGAAAAGCGAAGATTGAAATATCCGGACAATTATATAAGCGAGCCGGATCTAAAAGAAGGAGTCGGCACATTACGGGACTATAATACAATCTGCTGGATAAATAAGATTACTCCTATTAAGGTATTGATAGACGATATGACCGAGGAGGATTATGTACTCTTATCTAAAAGATTGGCAGATGCAATTGATTTTATTTTTCGGCTTAGAAATGCTGTAAATATGCGAACCCAAAAAGATAACTGTCTGCGTTTTGATCTGCAGGAGGATATAGCGGAACTGCTTGGTTACGGTAGATCGGATAAAGCTTGCGTAGAACTGATGAGGCGGCTTTTCGAGTATAGCCTGTTTATAGAAAACAGTCTTGATACCATTATGGGAATTATAAGTGAAGGAAAACGGAAAAATAAAATTAATGACATCTTTTATATGGATGGACATTATCTTGAATCCGATTCCGACAGATTGGAACTTCTTTCAAAGGCTAACTGTTTGGATGCAGTGATATTTTGGTTTTCAGTGCGATATCAGCTTGATATAGGAGCAAGACTCAGACAGTTTCTTATAGCCGAATCTCATAAAAAACGGATGAATCGGAATAATCTGTCTATAAGGCTTTTTACCAAAACACTTTCACTGAAAATACCGGTTGCTCAGCAGCTGTTGATAATGAACAAACTTGGTATTATATCAAAATATATTCCGGAGTTTGAAGGAATAAGAGGACTGATGCCCCATTTTTTGTTTCACAAATACAGCGTCGATATTCATTCAATTATGGCTGTCAGAAAGATGGATGAAATAATAAAAAGGAATACGAGTGATAGACTGTTTGGGATACTGACAGCTATTGTTGATAATTTGAATAACGAAGAACTTTTGACTATGCGATTAGTCCTGCTTTTGCACGATATCGGCAAATCCAAATTTATTACAACAGGACATGGTAAGCGCGGGGCAAAAATGTTCAAAGCACTTTCCGAACGACTTGGAATATCCGACAGACTTGCCGATTTGGGAGAAAGAACGATAGAAAATCATCTTATGATGAGTAAAATTATTAGAAAGCGCGATATTTCAGATCCCGCAACTGTCAAAGAGTTTGCAGAACAGGTAAAAGATAAAATCTCATTGAAATGGCTGCTTCTGCTTACCTATGTCGATATGTCATCCGTCAATGACAATCTATGGAATGAATGGTACGAGATTTTGGCTGATCAGCTATATACTGCAACCATAGAGTTTTTTGAGAAAAGAGGATGGCAAAGTCGCAAATCGATTAAAAATAAAAAAAATCTGCTAAGTCTTTATGGCGAAAGTATGCCGTATCTGGCAGATTTCAGCGACCGGTTTTTTAATGATATAGCAGAAAATGAACTGAAATATATTGATGATGCGAGAAAAAACGGTTATTCTGTAAAAGTTGAGCGCAGTTTTACGAAGTTATTTGTTTGGCAAACCGATAGAAAGCGGCTTATGTCCGATATAACAGGTATTCTGTTTTATAAGGAGATTAGCATATTAGCCGGAACAACCTATATTATAGGCGATGATATTGTTGATCTTTTTATGACAATTACACCGAAAAATTTTATAGAAAAAGATTGGAAATCAGTTGGAGATCTTATCAATTCCGCAGAAAATCTGCCGATAGAAAAAATGTTGAAAGAAAAGGAACAATATAGTTTTATCAAAAATACAAGGATTGGGAAGCCGGTCATACCAAAAATTTCCATTGATCAATCCGCTTCGGATCTTTACACGGTTATAGATATAAAAGCAGCAGACCGAATGGGGCTTCTTTACGATATATGCTGTAGTTTGAGCGACTCGGGATGCACTATCATCCTTTTTAAATTATCAACTGTTTCCGATATGGCAAGTGATTCATTTTATATTACAGGTCCTTATGGAGGAAAAATTTTCGATAAAAGACAACTCAAGACGGTAACTGAAAATATAAATAAACGAATTTTATGAGAGAAGGGATAAGCGATATATTCAAAACCGACCTCAAAAGTTATATTTCCATAGGTGATAAAATTAAGGTTGAGGTAAAGGAGGGGGATTACAGAGGTTTTTATTTAAGCAGAATTGAGGATGTATCGGATGTCATAAAAATTGCGCTGCCAACCGATGACAAGGGAAGATATGCCATATTGGAAAAATTTACACCGATTTTTATCAGTTATTTCATTAATAAGAAACGCCTTGGTTTTAATAGTAAAAACATTGACAGGGTAACGGAAAACGGTTTCAAGCTGCTTATTGTAAGTTTTCCCGATGAGATTTTTCGTATCGAAGATCGTGAATTTTTTAGAATTAAAATTAATGTTGCTACAAATTTGATGGACTATGATAAAGAAATTAAATGTTTAATCGTTGATATATCGGGTGGGGGAGTTTTAGTCAGGTCAAAGCTTAAGATGAACAAGGGAAATACTATAAAAATTTTTATACCGTCTTTAAAAATGTTGATGCCGGTAAAGATAGCGAGGAAGTCTATGTCAAATAAGGGGAAAATGGCAGAATACGGATGTAGTTTTATAAATATCAAAGAGAGCACAAGAGATAAAATTATAAGATACTGTTTTAGCGAATCGATAAAACAGAGAAAGCTTATAAATGTTTAGGTTAAAATGAAAGAAATTCTTAAGCAGATTAAACCTGCATCAATCCTTGTGATAGGTGATCTTATGCTTGATCACTATATTATCGGAGATGCATCACGCATAAGCCCTGAAGCACCGGTTCCTGTTGTAAATATTAAAAAGGAGTATTATCGAGCCGGAGGAGCAAGCAATGTGGCGGCAAATCTTATAGGCATAGGAATGCATCCGATAGTTGCAGGCATAATAGGGAAGGATAGATGGGGCGAACGACTGCTTTCGCTTATGAAAAAACGGCATATTGACTGTCGGGCTGTAATTATAGACGACAATCACATAACCACTTCAAAAACAAGAGTGATAGCCGGAAATCAACAGATTGTAAGATTTGACAGAGAGCAGACCGAAGAATCGGGGAACAGCCTGATTGATGTTTTAGAAAGCAAAATAGAACAATCCGACCGAATTGCCGCTATTATTGTTTCGGATTATGGAAAAGGTGTTGTAACGGAAAAATTGGTGTCGCGATTGAGAAAGCTGTTTCCTTACCGGATTATTGCCGTTGATCCGAAGGTTACGAATCTTTCGTATTACAGAGGAGCAACATTTTTAACTCCAAATCAGAAAGAGGCGTCTCAGATGGCAAATATATCAATATCCGATAGAAAAAGTCTTGTAGAAGCGGGCAACAGAATACTGGAAGAAACCGAAGCCCAAAAACTCGTAATTACTCAGGGGCAAAACGGAATGACAATTTTTGAAAACGGATCTGTTAAAGCTATTAAGGCAACCGCGCGTTATGTATATGATGTAACTGGAGCCGGAGACAGTGTTATAGCTGTTATAACAGCAGCTGCAGCCGGCGGAATTCGATTTTTTGATGCTTGCAGATTGGCAAATATTGCCGGAGGAATATCGGTTTCACACCCCGGAACATATCAGGTTTTGTACGAGGATCTTTATAATGCGCTGTAATTATGCAGTTTTAATTCCGGCAAGAATGGAATCGGTTCGATTCAGAGGAAAGGTTGTTTATCCTATATTGGGCAAACCGATGATTTGGTGGCCATGGATGGCAGCCAAAAGAGCCGGAGCAGACGAACTGTTCATTGTTACCGATTCAGAAGAGGTTAAGACGGCTGCAGAAGAATTTGGAGCCGATGTTCTGATTACTGCGGGGGATTTTCAAAGCGGATCAGACAGAATTGCTTCGGTTGCCGATATGATAAAGGCGGACAGCATTATCAATATTCAGGCTGATGAACCGTTGATTAAGCCTGAACTTATCAACGCTATTGCAGAAAAGCTGCAAAAAACCGAGAATCCGGTTGTTAGTGCAGCCGCAAAAATTACAGAGGAAAAAGCATCAGACCCGGATGTTGTAAAAGTAGTTTTTGATGAAAAAACAATAAAAT
>CAZPBP010000054.1:0-7682 GCA_964584845.1 uncultured Hippea sp. | reverse complement strand
CTCAAATTTTAATTTCTAAATCTCACCCAATCTTAGCCTTCTGTGGATCTGTTTACTGTGCAGTGGTCTCATAATCCGCCTTGCTGTAAATTGTATTAAGCAGCAGAACTCAAAAGGCATAGCGGAGTGGCCGGCAAAGCAGATGCAGCATATAAAAATTATAACTTTATTTATATCCCAATGAAATCGATTCAAGAGCATAGCACTTTGCACCGTAAAGAAACTGCATGCGATGACTTAAAAAAATCTTTTTTGACATTTAACATCGATAAAACAGGAATAAGGTTGCAAAAGTATACCAAAAAACAGCTTATAAGCTGTAAAATTAGAACAATAGGCAAATAAACTTGACATTTTGAAATATACTCCTATTGTTCCAAAGTCATGATGATTATAATGCGTTTTTTCGTTCCTTTGTTTTTAATTCTGTTTGCTGCCATACATATTGAGATTATAGGTTTGGAGATTGCTCCTCAAGTATCAAAAACAGTTGCCTCCGGCAACGGCATAAGCAAAATCGAAACTGCAACACAAAAGATTGAATCTCCAAAAACAACGTCTGATCTCGTTAAGCTGTTGGGAAACAGATCGAAATGGTTTACCTATAGAAATGCTCCGATAATAAAAAGACTGCCGGGCGACTTTTCAAAGATAGCAGCCGGTTACAGAAAAAGAGTTTTCATTGCTGCAATATTGCCCTTGGCGGTTGTTGTTAAGAAACAGTTTGATGCCGAACATCAATATGTTATTGACATGAGAAACAAGATTCGCAAGAATGTTGCGATAACCGGTAGTGAGAAAGAAAAACTCAAGCGTATGTTTTACCGTTATAAAATCAAAAGCGGCAGCTTAAAGCAAAAGATCGATAAGCTCTGGGTAAGAACCGGAAGCGTCCCAATCAGTCTTATTCTTGCGCAAGCTGCCATAGAATCAAACTGGGGTGCATCACGCTTTACCATAAAAGGCAATAACCTTTTTGGTATAAGAACGTACAGCTCCAGAGGAATGAGACCGAGAGATTGTTCCGACTGCGGACAGGAGTTCAGAGTTGTCGCCTACAAAAATCTTGAAAGCTCTATAAGAAGCTATATTATTAATTTTAATACAGGATGGGCATACAAAGAGCTGAGAAAAACAAGAAGTGCGATGTATCCTAATGATAATCCATATATTTTTGCCGACAAACTTATCTATTATTCTATAAAAAGAAACGATTATATAAGAACCGTAAAAAATATAATAGGTCGAAACAACTTTGAAAGATTTGATAAAAACCATTCGACATAACCTTATTTTAGTTTTCGTTATAATTTTCTATGCCGAAACCGCTTTTGCAGGCTCTGCGGTTATCCTGCTTTATCATAAATTCGGTAATCCAAATTCGCCTTCAACAAACACACCTATAAAAACGTTTACCGGTGAGATGAATTATCTAAAAATCGAACATTATAATGTTGTAAAACTTTCCGTACTTTGCGGTCTGATAAAAAATCACGGAAATATACCGGATAAAACCGTTGCAATCTCAATAGACGATGGCTATAAATCTACCGTAAAGGCCATAAAAATCTTACAAAAGTATGGATTTCCGGCGACAATTTTTCTCTATACAAATGCATATCATTGGCCGGCTTTTCTTAACTGGAATCAAATTAACCGAATCGTTTCAGATCCGCTTTTCGATATAGGGAATCATACCGCAGATCATGCCGAGCTCGACATGCTGAGTGACAAACGAATCGGTAAAGAGATCACGACGGCTCAGAATAGTATTAAGAAATTAACCGGAGTCAGGGCAGAGCTGTTTGCTTATCCCTATGGATATTATAACATAGATGTCATTAAAGATATTAAGCATTTCGGATTCAGCTGCGCCTTCAGCCAGGATGTAGGCGCGGTTGATGATCGTACCGATCCGTACAGAATCCCGAGAATTGCAATGACGGGCAGCAGCTTTGACATGAAAGAGTTTGTAAAAAAACTCTCCATTAAACCGCTTCATCTTTCTGCTTATTCTCCAAAAGAGAAGATCACTGACGGAGATATTGTCAGGATTACCATCGCTCGTCCCAATTATTATTCAACTGCTCAAATCTACATATCCGAACATGGATGGCTGAAGACGGTTTATGATAAAAAGAGCGGCATAGCCTATGCAAAAACAGGCAGCATAGCCCGTTTTCGCAACCGTATTGTAGTTAAAGCTTTCGACGAGGCATCAAAGAAATATGCATACTTTACATGGATGGTTCATAAACTTCACGTTAATTGATACCTCTATTAATTCCGGGTGTTTCAAATTCAGAGTCTAAATCCGCCTTATAAACTTATTTACACTTATATGCTGCTGCGTTAGTTTTCCTGCATTGCAGCTGCCGGCTATACGATACGGAAAAGCTGCCTTGTATTGTATCTTCTCGTTTTACTTAAGGCATATCTGATGTGCAAAGTAAGTTTTAGCGCAAATTGCAGTCAATAGCGGGACGATTGCCAAATTTGTAATGCAGAGGAGCTGATTCTCAAGATTGTATGCTATGCGCAATTTAATAGAAATGTTCCTATATCTCAACGGATCAATAAACCATTTCAGATCAATTTAACAGCTGATCTTATGCGCTCTAAACTTATAGTTTGCAAAGCGAAAGAGCGTTGAATGCTAAGCAGAATCTCGAGCCTTGCAGTGTCACGGGCATCTGTCAGTAGTTATTTCTCATTTTTATCAAAGTCTTGTGTTAAAAAAAATGACTGCTTTTTAGCAGATTTCGAATGGCGGCAATTTGTCTTTTATTTTTTGGTTGTTAAAAAGTAAGAGAAAAGGATAAAAAAGATTTGAGATAAAAAGTAAAATCGAATGATAGATGAAGCAATGCGTATTATGCTTGACATTTGATAATTTTATTGTATAAAAGAGTATGATATTCTGATATGCAAAAACTTATTTCACTATGTGGAATAGTCGGGGGTAATTTTGGCAAAGCTTGAGGTGCATGATCTATTTCTTTCTTTTGGCGGGATAGAAGCGCTGAAAGATATAAGTTTTTCGATTAACAATAAGGAAATATTTTCAATTATCGGCCCCAATGGTGCCGGAAAAAGCAGTCTTTTGAACTGTATCAACGGCTTGTATCATCCTCAAAAAGGTAAAATTATATTTAAACAAACAGATATTACCAACTGGCCAGCAGACAAAATAGCTAAATTCGGCATAGGAAGAACATTTCAAAATCTCGAACTTTTCAAAGGTATGAGCGTTTTGGACAATCTTATGCTCGGCAGGCACAATCATCTTAAATATGGTATTATGCCGTCTATTGTTTGGGCAGGAAGGGCATCTAAAGAAGAAATAGCCTCAAGAGTTAAAGTTGAAAAAATCGTTGATCTGCTGGAGATTCAATCTGTAAGAAAAAAGACAGTGGGCACATTGCCGTACGGTCTGCAAAAACGGGTTGAACTCGGAAGGGCATTGGCAGTTGATCCTGAAATTATGCTGCTTGATGAACCAATGGCCGGAATGAATGAAGAAGAGCGTGAAGACATGGCACGGTTTATTCTTGATATCAATGAAGAAATGGACAAAACCATCATATTAATTGAGCATAATATGTCTGTTGTTATGGATATATCCAATCGCATTATGGTGCTTGATTTCGGAGAGAAAATAGCAGACGGAACACCCGAGCAGATACAAAATAATTCCGATGTTCTCAATGCTTACATAGGAGGCAAAGAGAAAGGACAGGTGGCATGACATACAAAACCCTGCCCTCTCTGCTCATAAAAAATGCAGAAAAATGGCCTGATAGAATCGCCTTACGTGAGTCGGAATATTCAACGATATTAGCTGGTCGGAATATCTTACCAATGTAAAAAATTTTGCTCTCGGGCTTTTGTCAATCGGGTTTAAAAAGGATGATAAAGTTGCAATTATCGGGGATAATCGCCCCGAGTGGATTTATGCGGAAATTGCAAGTCAATCCGCGGGAAGCGGCAGCGTCGGAATCTATCAGGATTCAATATTGAAAGAGATCAGCTATATCATCAACAGTTCCGATTCAACAGTTGTGGTAGCGGAAGATCAGGAACAGGTTGACAAACTTTTAGATATGAAACATGAAATAAAAAATATAAAAAAAATAGTGTTTACGGATCCGAAAGGTATGAGACATTATAATGACGATCTGCTCATCTATTTTCCTGATTTCTGTGAAGAGGGAAGAAAATACGGAGATATTCATAAAGGAGTTTTTGAACAACATATCGGCAATCTGTCTGAAAATCATACGGCTCAGATTTGCACCACCTCAGGAACAACAGGGGTACCGAAATTAGCCATGCTTTCTCATAGAAATCTCATAACTATGGCAAAAAATCTTGGGACGGTGGATCCAAAATATCCTACCGATGAGTTTGTGTCTTTTCTCCCCCTGTCATGGGTTGGTGAACAGATGATGGCTGTAGCTTCTGCGTTGTTTTTTGGATTTACCGTGAATTTTCCGGAAGAACCGGAAACCGCTCAGGACGATTTTAGAGAAATTGGCCCCAATTTTATGTTCTCTCCTCCGCGTGTCTGGGAAAATCTTGCGGCAAGTGTTCAGGTAAAAATTTCCAACGCAACTTGGCTTAAAAGAGAGGTCTTTCATAGGCTTATCCCAATAGGTTACAGATCAGCTGAGCTTAAATTCAAAAAGCTTAAGGTTTCTTTTTTTCTTAAAACAGCATATAGATTTGCCGATTTTCTGCTTTTCAGGCCATTAAGAGACAGAATGGGCTTTTCAAACATAAGATCAGCTATGACGGGAGGTGCTGCATTGGGACCCGATACATTTAAATTCTTTCATGCGCTGGGAATAAATCTCAAACAGATTTACGGTCAGACCGAGATATCGGGAATCTCATGTATTCATCGCAACGATAATATCAATCCGGACACTATGGGTGCGCCTCTTCCCGAAACAGAGATAAAAATTATAGACGGAGAAATCTGTTCAAAAAGCCCTGCTCTTTTTCAGGGATATTATAAAAATGAAAAAGCGACATCCGATACTCTTACAGATGGATGGCTGCACTCAGGTGATGCCGGTTATTTGACCGATGACGGCCAGATAGTTGTAATAGACCGACTGAAAGATCTTATGAAGCTTGCAGATAAAACAAAATTTTCACCTCAATTTATAGAGAATAAACTCAAATTTTCTCCATATATAAAGGAAGCGGTAGTTTTTGGTGACAACAGAGAATATATAGCTGTTTTAATCAACATAGACTATGAAATTGCGGGCAATTGGGCGGAAAAACAGCATCTTTCTTATACTACATATACTGATCTGGCAAACAAAAAAGAGGTATACGGACTTATTGAAAAAGAGGTAAAGAATATTAACAATTCTTTAAAAAAGGAAATGAGAATTGCAAAATTCACATTACTTTATAAAGAACTCGATGCAGACGATGGAGAATTGACAAGAACAAAAAAGGTTAGAAGGCATTTCATCGGCGAACGCTACAACACCATCATAGAAGCGCTTTACAGCGATAAAGAAACGGTGCCTGTAGATGCTGAAATCAAATTTCAGGATGGTAAAATTGCAGCCATTCATACGGAACTTTTTATAAAAAATGTCTAACAAAGGGGGGAAATGAGTGAACTATTTTATTCAGCTCGTTGTTAGCGGAATTGTGCTGGGCAGCATATATGCACTTATTGCTTTAGGCTTTGTATTAATATACAAGGCGACAAGAGTATTAAATTTTGCACAAGGTGAACTTCTTATGGCCGGAGCCTATATAGCATTTGCTCTTACGGTTCAGCTGCATATTTCATTTTGGAGTGCTTTTTTTATTGCGATGCTCTTGTGCGCGCTTCTCGGTTTTATTATCGAAATTCTAATTTTAAAACCACTTATAGGAGAACCGATTATCTCAATCGTAATGATAACAATAGGTTTATCAATAGTGCTGAAGGCTGTTGTTGAAATGGTATGGGGTACGGAAACAAGAGTATATCCGGCAATATTTTCAACTCAACCAATAACTTTGGGTGCTATAAGTGTATCAAAAAGCTCTCTGTTTTCTTTGGGAGCAGCCATAACGTTGTTTATTATATTCCATTTCTTTTTCAAATTTTCATCAACGGGCATAGCTATGAGAGCAGTAGCGGACGATCAGCAGGCAGCACAATCGATGGGAATCAACATAAAAAAGATATTCGCAATAAGTTGGATGGTGGCGGCTCTGGTTGCCGGTATAGGAGGTATCCTGATAGGCAATATGAATGGAATTAATGTTTCTTTGGGGATGTTCGGTCTGAAGGTTTTTCCTGCAGTTATACTTGGCGGACTTGACAGTGTTCCGGGTGCAATTATAGGAGGTATAACAATTGGAGTACTGGAAAGTCTATCAGGCGGATATTTGGATCCTCTTGTGGGTGGAGGAGTAAAAATGGTAGCCCCATTTGTTATTTTGCTTGTAATTCTTTTGATTAAGCCGTACGGACTGTTCGGAACGGAAGAGATAGAGAAGGTATGAAATGGCTATAAAATGTGGAATATTTAAAACATCATACAGATCCGATATGGCAATATGGCAAACAAAAAACAGTCGATTCTGGATGGCTCTGTTTTTTATAAGCCTGGCAATATTTCCATTTTTCGTAAGTAACTATTTTCTTTATATGGCAAACATTATTGCAATCGGAGTGATTGCTGCAGTTGGTCTTAATATCTTAACCGGCTTTGCGGGACAAATTTCTTTGGGACATGGTGCATTTATAGGCGTGGGGGCATATTTTGCCGGATATCTTACAAGTCAGTTCAATATAAATTTTATACCGGCTTTTATTATAGGAGGTCTGGTAACGGCAGTTGTTGGAATGTTTTTCGGTCTTCCGTCACTAAGGCTCAAAGGGTTTTATCTTGCCATAGCAACAATGGCTGCACAATTTATACTTGCATTCGTGTTTATACACCTGCGTTCTGTCACAGGCGGGAGTCAGGGAATGATAGTGTCACCTCCTGAAATTGCCGGATTCTCGTTTGATTCCGATTTCAGATATTACTTTCTATCAATTGGAACGGCAATAGTTATGACTCTGGCGGCAAAAAATCTGATCAGAGGCAAATTCGGAAGAGCATTTATGGCAATACGGGATAACTATATAGCGGCAAAAACTATGGGCGTAAATATATTCCTTTATAAAATCATTGCGTTTGGCATCTCATCATTTTATGCCGGAATAGCGGGGGCGCTCTGGGCTCACTATATTCAGATCATTACACCTGAACACTTTACATTCTCGGTTTCGATAGAATATCTTGCAATAATTATAATCGGCGGACTTGGAAGTCTTCTCGGTACTGTTTTTGGAACGATTTTTATTATGGTTCTGCCTGAATTTTTGAGATTTATAAACGGAATGGTCTCTTCGCATTATCCTTTATTTGTCAATCTATTTGCTGCAATAAGAGAAGGTTCTTTCGGTCTGGCTATAATCGGTTTTCTTATATTCGAACCTGATGGTCTTGCTGCACGCTGGAAAACCATAAAAAATTACTGGAAATTGTGGCCGTTTTCATATTAAGGGTAACTTTATTAATCCGTCATCTTGAGTTCTAAATAGCGGTTCACACGGAGTTAATAGAGATATTATCCTTAAAAATAAAGGAGGTGAATAGCTTACACATAAA
>CAZPBP010000053.1:3900-7780 GCA_964584845.1 uncultured Hippea sp. | reverse complement strand
TATTTTTTCATACGGTAGGCTATTATATACAATTAACCTTTTAATTCCAGAAAAGGTCTGAACATTCAGCAGACTTTGAGACCACTGTACAATAAACAGTGGTCTCATTATCGGTATCATAATTGGAGCAATAGCCATGAAATTTTTGGTTGAAGGAGTAAAGGGAATATGGATGTAGCTATCTGTTTGACTTTTTACCGAGATATGCCTCTTGCACTTTAGTCGAAGAGAGCAGATCTTTCGCGCTTCCGCTTATTGCTATTTTACCGACTTCAAGGACATAAGCCCTGTCGGCAAGCTGCAAGGCTAATCTGGCATTTTGTTCCACAAGCAGTACGCTTACGCCTGCATTATTTATCTCTTTTATTACATTGAAAATTGTTTTTACAAGTATCGGTGCAAGTCCCAGGCTGGGCTCATCGAGAAGAAGCATTTCCGGTTTACTCATCAGTGCCCTTGCTATGGCAAGCATCTGCTGCTCTCCGCCGGACAATGTCCCGGCAAGTTGATTGTGTCGCTCTTGTAATATTGGAAATAATGAATAAACCCACTGCAGACGTTTATCATCGATAGATTGCATCGTATATGCTCCAAGAAGAATATTCTCCTTTACATTTAATGTCCCGAAAATTCTCCTTCCTTCGGGTGCATGACTGATGCCGATTGATACAATTTTATAAGCAGGCACAGATGCTATCTCAAAACTCTTATATCTTATGCTTCCTTTTCCTATTTTATGCAAACCGCTTATAGCTCTCAATGTTGTTGTTTTTCCAGCACCGTTAGCCCCGAGAATAGCAACAATTTCACCTTTGCGCACATCAAAAGAGATTTTTTTTACAGCTTGTATGTTGCCATATGAAACCTCTATATTTTCTACGATAAGCAGTCTATCATCATCCAAGATACGCCTCAATAACTTTAGGGTTGTTTTGAATCACTTCCGGTGTTCCTTCGGCAATCTTTTTGCCGAAGTTTATTACGCACAACTCTTCGGTTGTATTCATTACCAAATCCATGTCGTGTTCGATGAGCAAAACAGTAATGCCCCTGTCTCTGATTTTAAATATTGTATCGGAAAGTTCTTCGGTTTCTCTGTCGTTAAGACCTGCTGCAGGTTCATCAAGTATCAATAACTTCGGCTCTGTCGCAAGCGCTCTGGCCATTTCTACCTTTCGCTGAATTCCGTACGGAAGACTGCCGGTCTCGATTGCTGTATAATCTGTAAGATCAAAAAAATCGATCTGCTCGGCCGCTTTAAGCCAGTTTTCTTTCTCATCCTTTTTGTAGAACGGCGTATGAATCATTCCGCTCAGCCATGATTGACGTGATTTATTATGACGCCCCGACATTATGTTCTCTGCAACACTCATATGAGAAAAAAGACGTATTGTTTGAAATGTTCTTACGATACCGGATTTGGCTATAATATGAGGTGACTTGCCGGTTATGCTTTTCCCCTGCCAGATAATTTCTCCGGTTCCGGGTGTATAAATGCCTGTGATACAGTTGAAAACCGTCGTTTTTCCGGCTCCGTTGGGCCCTATTATTCCAAAAATCTGTCCTTCTTCTATCTGAAAATTGAGATCATCTATTGCAATAAGACCGCCGAATCGCATTGTTAAATTTCTGACTTCCAGGAAATGCATATTAATGTCTGATATACTTCGGTATTCTGCCGAATTTCACCGGCCAGATTCCTTTTGGTCTCAGTATCATAGTAAGTATCATTGCAATTCCAAAAACAAAATATCGTGCCGTTGCAAATTCTCTGAATATTTCAGGAACCACAAACATGAGAAATGTACCTATTAATACTCCGGGTATCGAAGATTGCCCGCCCACAATTACGATGGTAAAAAACAGCACCGATTGGATAAAACTAAATGCTTCGGGACTTACTGTTGAATATTGAACCGCAAATGCAACACCTGCAAGTCCGGAAAGTGCGGCACTTATTGCAAAGGCAAAAATCTTATAAAAACGTGTATTGATTCCGATAGTTTCGGATGCAAGCGAATCTTCATTTATGTAATGCAGCGCCCTTCCCGTTTTGCTTGCTTCAAGATTATTCATAATCAAGAGAGTCAAAAAAAGAAATGAGAGAGAAAAATAATAGATTGAGGCCTGACTTGAAAACTCGATTCCAAAAATAGCGGGAACCCCTACACCGAAAATACCGTTCGGTCCTCCGGTAATTCCAAGCAGATTATTTTTTAACGCCTGCTCGAACACAACATTGAATCCAAGTGTCGCCACAAGCAGATAATCGCCCTTTAGATGCACTATCGGAGCGGCAAGTAAAACAGCAAAGATTACCGGTATTATAACCGCAAACGGTATGGTCAGCAGCACCGGAACACCGTATGTACTGTTTAATATTGCTGTTGTATATGCGCCCATTCCAAAATAGATTGCATGACCCATATCAAACATTCCGGCTCTGCCCAATACAATATCCTGACTCAATGATACAATCGAATAGATGACAAATGTTGTACCTATAGTAATCCAGCTTGAGTTTGAAAATAACGGAAATAATACTGAAAGTATCAATAAGGCATAGGTAACGGTTTTCTTCTTCATACCTTCTCAGCCACCCTTTCACCGAGAATACCGGTAGGTCTGAATATAAGTATGCCGATTAAAAGAATAAAAGTAAAAGCCTCCGACCACGAGCTTGAAACATATCCCGATATAAATGCATTAAATACTCCGAGCAGTATTCCGCCGAGCATCGCTCCGGGAATATTGCCGATTCCGCCTACGATTGCAGCTACAAATGCATTGAGACCGTAAAGCCATCCCATGTTAAAATAGACCTCACGATAATAGATACCGACAAAAATTCCTCCTATTGCAGCCAGACCGGATCCAAGCACAAAAATTGTTACAATAACTCTATTAACATTAATGCCCATCAGTTGAGCTGCTTCCTGATCTATAGCTGCCGCCCTTATGGCCGTTCCTAATTTGGTCCTGTTGATAAACAGATGAAGAAGCAGCATAAACACGAGTGACGACACAATGATAAAAAGCTGAGCCGAGCTAATTATAACGCCGCTTATTGACCATGTTGAGGATGGCAGAATGTTGGAAGGGAAAATTTTAAGATTGGGTCCCCAAAGAAGCATCATTCCGTTTTCAAAAACCATACTTGCACCTAACGCCGAAACAACGGCGCTGAGTCTCGGAGCACCGGCATTTCTTAACGGCCTGTAAGCGATCAGTTCAAGCATCATTCCTGCAAAAACGATAACCATGATGGTGCCGATTAGTACAATCAGCAGGATAGAAAGGCCGGAAGATGATGTTCCGACCTTCATAAATATTGTTAACCCTATATATGCGGCAAGTGCAACCAGATCTCCGTGCGCGAAGTTTATAAGCTTCATAACGCCGTAAACCATTGTATACCCCAGCGCTATCAGAGCATAAATTCCTCCTATGGTCAGCCCGTTAACAAGCTGCTGAAAGAATATGTTCATGCAGGTTTATTTTTCTTTATATACTATTTTTTTGCTCCCATTTTTTTGAACTTCGTATGTCATATAAACACTTCCGGTTCTCTCGCCGCTTTCAAGAAATGTAACCGGACCTGTGATGCCGGGAAAATTTTTCATATGGTGAAGATATTTTGCCAATTTTACGGTATTCGTAGTTCCGGTCTCTTTTATTGCAAATAGAATTGCACGCAGACCGTCCGTGTTGAGAAGCGTCCAGATGCTTGGAGGCATCATATGATATTTCGCCTTATACGCCTTAAGAAAATTTATTGCCAGAGGGTACGGAAGCAGCGCAGGTGTTGGAACATTGATTAAATATGTTCCCGCCGCACTCTTTCCTGCAAGTTTGAAAAAATCAGGATTATCCACAGAGT
>CAZPBP010000053.1:1653-3890 GCA_964584845.1 uncultured Hippea sp. | reverse complement strand
TGATAAGTCCTCCGTCTGTATAGTAGCCACCGAAATAGATCACATCAGGATTCATTGATTTTATCTTTGTCAATACCGGAGTAAAATTTTGAGCTCCGGATGTAATTCTTCCGCGATAAATAACCGTACCGCCCGCCTTTTTAATGGCTTTCGCTACAGCGTTAGACAAACCGTTTGAATAACTGGAATGATCGGAAAGCACAACGATTTTTTTGTAATGCTTTTTATTCACAAGATATTGAGCTGTGAATGCCGCCTCTGCGCTGTTGGGAAAGGAGTTTCTGAAAAATGTCCAGTATCCATGTTTTGTCAGCCTGTCGCTGGTTCCGTCACTTGTCTGAAGAACCTTTGCCCTGTAATATGTAGCCTCAGCCGCCTCAGTTGATGTCGATGTGTATGAACCTATTACAGCTATAACGCCCTTGTTTACGAGGTCGCGTGCGCATATGGCAGCTTGAACCGCTGTTCCTTCATCGTCGCACACAATTACTTTTATTTTTTTACCCAAAATTCCGCCTTCTTCATTCCGCCGGCTGACTATAAGTTTCACAGCCTGCGCTATACCCTGGCCCTCATTGGCATATTTTCCTGTTATTGGAGCCTGCACACCAATAAGTATATATGATGATGCCATAGCTTCGGATGATAACGATATTGTGATAGCCAACAAAATCAATAAACCCCACAATTTTTTCATAAATACCCCCTAAAGATTTGTTTATCTTATATGTTAGACGAATTTCATAAATCGTCAACAATGAATGTTTAATACAATTGACACTTAGATTCAGGAGATTAAACTGTAAATAAAAACATCATAGATAGAAGTAAAAACAAAAAAACGGGAGGAGCAAAATGGAAATCATCAATGAACAACTCATCGTTTATTATTCAAAATCGGATCAATCTCTGGAAGCCGCAACCAAAAAAACGGGAGAAAAGCTTTTGAGCAAACTTGGCGATTCAAAGAGTTCAATGTTCAGCAAAAAGTTTTGGGAAGGGAGAATTACCGATTGGCTTTTAAAAGATGAAGATTTTAAGATTGGAATGTTCCGATTCATAGATGTTCTTCCGACATTAAACTCTCAGGATGAACTTTCAGCGCACATAAAAGCGTATTTTGGAGATTCTGAGCTAAACAGCACAATAAAAAATCTTCTTGGTTTTGCAGGCGGAAAAGGGATAGTGGCGAAATTTGCCGCAGGAGCACTCAAAAAAAATATAGCAAAGATGGCAAACGGTTTCATTGTAGGTGAGGATCTTGATAAATCGATGAACAGGCTTCTTAAACTTAGAAAGAAAGGAATCGGTTTTACAATGGATCTTCTCGGTGAAGCTTCGGTAAGCGAGAAAGAAGCCGATCTGTATCTCGCCCGTTATATCTCTCTTATAAAAAAACTTTCAGGAATTCAAAATCAATTTGAGGATAATTCAGTTGAAGCAGGTGTGCCTATAAATCAACCAAAGATAAATCTTTCTTTGAAACTGACCTCGCTTTACAGTCAGATTGACCCCGTGGACATAAACGGCAGCATTAATGCGCTAAAAAAAAGACTTTTTCCGCTGCTTGAGTCGGCAATGGAAAATAAGATATTTATAACTATCGATATGGAAAGTTACTATTACAAGGATCTGACATTAAGGCTTTTCAAAGATATTATGCTGGATAAACAGTTTGAATCATATCCATACTTCGGCATAGTTATACAGTCATATCTGAAAGACTCATTGGATGATACCGAATCAATATTGAAATGGGCCGGACAGCGAAAGGCCGTCACCAATATTCGCCTTGTAAAAGGTGCATACTGGGATTATGAAAATGTTATAAGCTGTCAAAAAGGCCGGCCTGTTCCGGTTTTTAATAATAAATCACAGACAGACGCAATGTATGAGAGAATCAGCGATCTGCTTTTAAGAAACATCGATATCATAAGGCCGGCATTTGCCGGACATAATATAAGAACAATATCTAAATCGATCGTCCTCGCGGAATCTTTAAATATCAATAAAAGAGCGTTTGAATTTCAGGTACTTTACGGAATGGGAGAAAAAATCGCAGAAGTACTATCATCAATGAGGTATATGACGCGTGTTTATGCACCGGTAGGAGAACTTCTGCCGGGAGTCGCATATCTGATAAGAAGACTGCTTGAAAACACATCAAATCAGTCATGGCTCCTGCAAAGTCAGACTAATCCGACATCCGAAGAACTTCTTGAAACTCCGTTTAAAAG
>CAZPBP010000053.1:0-1639 GCA_964584845.1 uncultured Hippea sp. | reverse complement strand
AACTGACGTAAGAAACAAATTTTCAGACGCATTGAAAGATATTAAGACAAAATTTCCGTTTGATATATACCCTGTAATAAGTGATAAAAAGCTGAAAAACGGACAACAAGCTCAATCGGTTAATCCCGCAAACCCGGAGCATTTAATAGGAAACTTTTACAAAGCAGATATAGCCGATTGTGAAGCGGCAATAAAAACAGGATGGGAGGCTTTTAATAAATGGAGCACTATGCCTGTGGTAAAAAGAGCGAATATTCTTTTTAATGCCGCTGACATTATGCGCAGGAATCGATACGAACTTGCAGCAATTCAGGTTTACGAGGCGGCAAAACCATGGAAAGAGGCTGAAGGAGATGTTACCGAGGCGATAGACTACCTTGAGTATTACGGCAAAGAAGCGATAAAACTGCTTGCTCCCAAAAAAATGATGAATATTCCAGGTGAAAATAACAGTTATTTCTATAGACCAAGAGGTCTCGGAGTAGTTATTTCTCCATGGAATTTTCCGCTTGCAATCTCTGTCGGAATGATTTCCGCGGCACTTGTCACCGGAAACTGCGTAATATATAAACCATCATCCGAAACACCTGCAGTCGGAAGTTATATTGTCAATATATTTAAGGAGGCCGGAATGCCTAACGGTGTTTTATCCTTTTTACCGGGCGATGGATCTGTGATAGGCGATCACCTTACAGCTCATAAACGTGTTCATTTTGTTGTGTTTACCGGCTCAAAATCGGTTGGACTTAAGATTGTTGAAAAAGCCGGCATAACCATGCCTGATCAATGGGAAGTCAAGAAAACCATAACGGAGATGGGTGGTAAAAACGCCATAATTGTTGATAATGATGCCGATTTGGATGAAGCGGTAAAAGGTGTCGTGCAATCGGCTTTTGGTTACTCGGGGCAAAAATGCTCTGCCTGCAGCCGAGTTATTGTTCTCGAGGATGCATATGATAATTTTGTGAATCGCCTCAAAGAAGCCGTTTTGAGTCTAAAAATTGGAGATCCCTCTGATCCTGCCACAAAAATCGGTCCTGTCATAGATGCGAAAGCAAAAGAAAAAATAAATAGTTATATAGAAACAGGTAAAAAAGAGGCAACTCTCTATTTTCAGGGGAAAACGCCCGGAAAAGGTTACTTTATTCCGCCTACGATATTTACAGATGTTGCGGCTGATGCGGTTATAGCTTGCGAGGAAATATTCGGTCCGGTACTGGCGGTAATGAAAGCCAAATCGTTTGATGAAGCAATTTCTATAGCAAATGGTGTGGTTTACGGGCTGACCGGCGGAGTATATTCAAGAAATCCTGTTAATTTAATGAAGGCGAGAGAACGTTTTGCAGTTGGAAATCTTTATCTTAATCGTTCCATAACCGGAGCAATAGTAGGTCGCCAACCGTTTGGAGGGTTTAAAATGTCCGGCGTTGGATCAAAAGCCGGCGGTCCGGATTATCTGCTTCAGTTTGTAAAACCGGTTGTCGTAACGGAAAACAGCACAAGAAGGGGCTTTACGCCTGAATTTGACAGAAAGATAAGCGAGAGCAATCGGAGTCAATGAGGCCGCTGCACAGTAAGCAGATTAGCCTTCCCTGCGGGCAATATCTGCTTTCCCATATGCTTTGTTAAACTTCCTTGA
>CAZPBP010000052.1:6675-7849 GCA_964584845.1 uncultured Hippea sp. | reverse complement strand
TAGGGTATATATGAGATCTTTGAGCTTTATGTGAACTTTATATGAGCTTTTTTATCTGGCTGCTGTGCAGTGGTCTCATAATCATTTAATCCAACGCTTTGCAAGCGATTATAAACGACTTCTAAAGCAGCCATTTTTTCACTGACAAAAAGGACTTTTTTGTCATTCGCCAATAATTCAGCAATTAAATTGGTGATCGTTTGAGATTTTCCAGTACCTGGCGGTCCCTGAATAACTACAGAATTTCCAGCCTTTACTGCTTCAATTGATTCTTGTTGGGATGAATCGGCATTTAAGACTTGATACAAATCCAAAGGTTTACGCTTCTCATCTAATTCAGATGCCACTGGATATTCGTTTGAACCGTTAATACCATTTTTATTAACACCTGCAAGCGCTTGTACTATTTTATTATTTATGAAGGAATTATTATACTTTTCTAAATCCTTAAACATGACAAATTTGGCAAATGAGAAGAGTCCAAGAAAAATATCGTTTTTAATTTTCCACCGATTATTTAGCTCTATAATACTATTCAACATTTTGAAGTAATCTTGCGGATCAAATTTTTCATTATCGATTTGCAAATCTGGAAAAGACAAATTGAATTCATTATCCATTTTGTACTGTAACGCAGGGTTTATAAAAACTTCATCGTTGGTTGGGTATAATTTATATTTTGATTTTATTGAACGCTTTTTTAATTCTACAGGTAACATAATAATCGGCGATCGGTTTTTTATGTCCGAATGATCTGCGTCATACCACTCCAACATTCCTAATGTAAGATATAAGATATTAAAACCTTGCTCTTCCATTAATTGATTAGCCCTGAATTGAATTCTTTTAAGATTTTTATGCAATCTTTCGTTTGTGAGATTAGTTTGAAGATTTAAGTCAATATGTTTTTCTTCAAGAATTTTTTCATCATATTCGTAGAATTCTTTATCGTCGATTTCATCAAATAATTTGTCTGTTTCTTCATCTTTTGGCAGGAAATGAAAAGAATTATTGTCCATGACCATTGATTTAAAAACTTCCGAGGGCAATTCATCCACTACTTTGATTGTAGTTACTTTGGTGGGTCTAAAATTTAAAAGGCGGTTTCGTCTTGAAAGATCAATTAACTTGTTTTTCCAAGTTTCTATTTTGTGTTCTAAAATTTCTTTGTCTG
>CAZPBP010000052.1:0-6657 GCA_964584845.1 uncultured Hippea sp. | reverse complement strand
CATAACAAGTTTCATTTAAAACAACGGTAAGGTTAGTCGATAAATTAATAAAAGAGACAACAAATGAGAAGCGGCTTGTCAAATACACCATAGTCATATTGGATCGTAACTTCCGCAAAAAGGCCAGACAGTATGAAGAATTTGGTACGCAAGGGAATAGGTAGAGGTTAGTTAATAGACTGGTTGGCTTTATCCAAGCCACTTGGCAAGTTCGGCTGGAACTGTACTCATAATGACTCCTTGAAATAACAACAATACTCCCATCCCTAAAACAGGTAGGCCGCCGGTTTCTGTTGTCTCTATTTTTGCGCGAGTTTTCTTAATCTCTCGGTCTCGAACCTGCTTTTCCTGTGTAAGTTTTTCGAAATATTTGCGAAATTTATGATCAACTTCGTTTTGCATTTGGCTTATACGATTATGCACTATTTGTAAATTTTCTTCCAAAGCTTGAATACGTTCTCCAGCGGTTGCTTCGGGGTCAGCGTTAACTGATTGATGGGCATGCCAGTTACCGATCATTGGGGGCAGTGTTGCGCGGAGAGTAGTCGCCTCTATCTGCTTACCAAAAAGCGGAAAATGTCTTAATCGTTGACACCAAATTTTGAGAACACCAGGGCGCCCGAATTCTTTTCGCGTTTTATTAATATCCCATGCAACTGTTCCAATTCCAAACAGTTGTAAAAACATCCCTGTAATACGGATCATAGATTCATCGGCCCCATAGTAGATTTCAAACCAAGGAAGCGTAATCACTAATAAACCAAGACAAAAGTATTTCCATTCAATTAACCAACAGGATACGGATTTTATCCAAACCACAAATATGTTCATACGGAAACAAAAGTCATAGTTATTGACGCATAACCTAAGATTAGACGTACTAATGAAAATAGCAAATGTTGCTTTTTATGGCCACCTAATCCAATGTAGTCATTATTATCAAATACTTTACACATTGCCATTACCCTCTTCTTTGTTTTACATTATGCTGCCCTAAATAGCAACCTATGGATATTGGCATGCCGCATAATCTTCTGTATATGAAGGGTATCCACAATTCTTACGTATCAACGACCTACGAGATATTGATCTCCCCAAGCAGCCTGTTTCGAGGCCATATTTGACTAAGATATCTTAGGCAGTTTCTATCGGTAGTTTTTTATCCATTCGATCATGCCATCTATATCATCAACGCTATACTGCTTTTTTTCGCCCGTTCTGCGAATTTTCGCCTCTATGTATCCGGATTTTATTCCTCTTTTACCCACTATTATCGATATTGGACAGCCGATCAAATCGTTATCTGCAAGCTTTATTCCGGCGCGTTCGTCTCTGTCGTCATAAAGGGTTTCGATACCGGCTTCTTCAAATCTGCTGTAAAGTTTTTCGGCAAAATTAAGAACCTCATCATCCTTGCCAAGTGAAAGCAGATTTGTTTTAAAAGGAGCAATAGAGGTTTGCCAGATTATGCCATAGTCATCATGAGACTGTTCTATGGCAGCCGTAGCTATTCTTCCTATGCCTATCCCGTAACAACCCATTAAAAAATGACGCCTTCTGCCGGACCTATCCAAAAATCCAACATTCATACTTTTGGAATATTTGTCATTTAGTTGAAATATATGCCCAACTTCAATACCACTCATAATTTTGAGCTTTCCTTCGCATTCAGGGCAGGAATCGCCGTCTTTTATATTTCTAATATCAAAGAAATCGTCAACCTTAAAATCTCTGCCGTAGTTTACATTTATAAAATGTTTACCTTCAATATTGGCACCACATCCGGCGTTCTTCATCTCTTTTATGCTGCTATCCGCTATAATTCTTATGTCCGGAGCATTCACAGGACCCATATAGCCGGCGATAAGACCAAGTTTTAATAATTGTTCTTCTGAAGCCGGAACCAGATCTTTTGCTCCAAGTTTACGCATAAGTTTAAGTTCGCTAAGCATATCGCTGCCGGCAAGAAGTACCATGATCGGCTCTCCGTCTGCCTCAACCATAATTGTTTTTATCAGAGTTTCAGGAGAAACAGTAAGAAATTTTGACACTGCCTCAATTGTTTTGCAATTTGGAGTCTCAGCCGTCTCGATAGGCATCTCGCTCCGACAGCTTTTAGTAGTCTGTTTTGATACGGCTGCTTCGATGTTTGCAGCATAATCACAACTTTCACATGAGACGATTTTGTCCTCCCCCACATCTGCCAAAACCATAAACTCCTCAGACATACTGCCGCCTATGGCTCCGGAATCCGCTTTGACAATTTTGTACCGAAATCCTATTCTATCGAAAATCTTTATATAGGCATCCCGCATCTTCCGATAGCTTTTAGTCATTGCTTCATTATCAATATCGAAGCTGTATGCATCTTTCATAATAAATTCCCGGGAGCGCATAAGACCAAAACGAGGCCTTATCTCATCTCTGAATTTTGTCTGAATCTGATACAGTGTTTGCGGAAGCTGCTTGTATGATCTTAAAAACTTTCCCGCAATATCGGTTATGACCTCTTCATGAGTAGGCCCCAAAACATAATCGCCGTCTTTGCGATCCTTAACTCTCAAAAGTTCTTTACCGTAATGATCCCATCTGCCCGATCTTTTCCATAGTTCTGCCGGCTGAATCATCGGCATAGTAATCTCATGTGCGCCTGCAGCATCTAATTCTTCCCTGACAATCTTTTCTATCTTCAATATTACCCTGTTTCCCATAGGCAAATAGTTATAGATGCCGCTTGAAATCTGCGACATGAAGCCTGTCCGTATCATAAGTTTGTGAGAAATAATCTCTGCATCCTTTGGATCTTCTCTTAATGTATAAAAAAAATATTCACTTTGGCGCATTTATTCCTCCCTGCAGTATCAAATCGGTTTCAGCTTAAAAGCTTTTTTGTATATGGATGACGAGGATTATTATAAACCTCATCTGTATTGCCGGACTCAACTACTCTGCCCTCATAAAGTACATAAACCCTCGATGCCATATAGTTTATAAGCTCAAGATCGTGCGAGATAACAAAATATCCTATTTTGCGACGCTCTTTTATCTCAAAGAGCAGTTCGACAAGCTCAAGCTGGATGGTTGCATCAATCGAACTTGTAGCTTCATCCAGCACAAGAAGTTTTGGGTCCGCAACCAAACTTCTTGCTATAGCGGCACGCTGAGCCATACCTCCGGATATTTCGTACGGCTTTTTTGATAAAATTGAGACAGGCAGATGCATTCTATCAAAAAGAGCATAAACCTTATCTCTGTTGTAGCTCAAAGAAAAACCGTTAAACGGCTCTTTTATGCTTTTGCCGATGGTCTTTGTAGGATCAAAAGAGTTTACAGGGTTTTGAAAAACCATCTGAACGCCCTTCCTGAATTTAATGTCCTTTGCATTTGCAGGCTTTCCGTCAAAAATAAGTCTTCCGCTATCAGGAGGCTCAAGAAGCGTTATTATTCTCGCTAATGTCGATTTTCCGGATCCGGATTCTCCAACGCACCCCACAATCTCGCCGGCTTCTATATCTATGTTTACATTGTCCAAAATTTGCCTTTGTTTTTTTATAAAAGCCCCGACACTGTAACTTTTGTTTATATTTACGGCTTTTAAAAGAAACTCGTTTTTCATTTTATCCTTATGCTGGCAGTTTACGCGAGACTTGTTAATAACTGATGTTACGCACTAAACACAGTTTCAGCTGCGTTTAGTGCGTAACATCAGTTAATAAAATTCCTTGCTTAATCTATCTATCAGGTTATAATACAGAAAAATTTTAGATTTTGAAGGAGAGAAAGGTGAAGAAAGGAATACATCCAAAATATGAAGAGGCTATCATAAAATGTGCCTGCGGAAACGAGGTATCTGTGAGATCAACAAAACAAAACATTGTTGTTGATGTATGCAGCGCCTGTCATCCGTTTTATACCGGCAAACAGAAACTAAGGGTAGTGGACGGAAATATCGAAAAGTTCAAAAAGAAATATAACAAATAATAGCAAGGCTAATTTTGTCGGAAGTCAAACTTATCAGCTTTTCTCCTGAACCCGAAACTCTTGTAACAAGAGCTGCCGATATCTGCTATGAAAAGCAGCTGGATTTTGGGGCAGCTGCACCAAAACCAAAACTGATAAATATGATTATAAAAATGGGGCATCTATCTATTTTGGAACATGTTTCTTTTACATTTCTTATTATAGGACTCTCCCGCGCAGCAAGCCACCAGCTTGTAAGGCATAGAATTGCAAGCTATTCCCAAAGAAGCCAGCGCTATGTTGATGAGACAAATTTTAGGTATGTAATGCCCGAGTCAATATCAAAAAATCCGGCTGCAGCCGACAAATTCAAAACCCTGCTGGCCCAAATAGCAGAGTTATACAAAGAATTTGTAAACAGCGATATACCAAAAGAAGATGCGCGCTATATTCTGCCTAATGCCGCAGCAACAAGTATAATAGTTACGATGAATGCGAGAGAACTGATTCATTTTATAACGCTTAGAACCTGCTTAAGAGCTCAATGGGAAATAAGACAGATAGCGGAAAAGATGCTGACGCTTGCGCAAAGTAAAGCTGGAACGATATTTGACAACACCGGTCCGGTTTGCGTCAAGGGTCCATGCACAGAGGGTAAATTTACCTGCGGAAAGATAGAGCAGGTGAGAAATAGGTACATGAACAGAAAGGAGTGAAAAAGGGCACGCTTTTCGTAGTTGCCACACCTATCGGCAACTTGGAAGATATATCAAAACGCGCAATCGATACTTTGAGCGCCGTCTATGCGATCTTCGCTGAAAGACCAAACTGGTCAAAAAAACTTCTTAACCATCTGAATATTCACAAAATGGTGCTTCAATACAGTGAAGCTACCAGAGAAAAAGGGGCGAAACGTATTGTTGATCTGCTTAATGAAGGAAAAGATGTTGCGCTTATCTCTGATGCAGGTACGCCGTTAATAAGCGACCCCGGTGCTTCACTTGTTCAAACGCTCAGAGAACTAAATTTTAATATTGCCGCAATTCCCGGTCCCTCGGCGTTAAGTGCCGCAGTTTCCGTATCCGGAATTACTGCACCGTTTGCCTTTCTTGGATTTTTGCCGAGGAAAAAAGGCGAGATAATGCAGATTTTCAAAAAAATGGAGGAGTGCGCCCTTGCAGCCGTATTCTATGAATCTCCAAAAAGAATAACAGGAACATTGAATATTATTAAGGAGAATTTTCCTGATGCAAAACTGCATATATGCAAAGAATTGACAAAAATCAACGAAAACCACTATCAGGGCAGCGCAGAGAAAGTTCTTTCGGAATTGGTAAATCCGGAAAAAGGGGAGTATACTTGCATTATAAGTATTGAAAAAAAGGAAGAAGATACCGATTTTAGAGAACTGGTACTGAAACTCAGCAGTGCAGGTATCTCAAGAAAAGATATCGCAAAATGCATGAAAATTGTATATGGAATTAGAAAAAAGAGGATTTTTGAATGGATATCGTAGATATTGCAAAGAAGGAACTTGAAAAATTAGATGAGACGGAAAAAGAGATTTCCGTCATAGATTTTAAGGATAAAAAAGGAGTAAGCGCTCTTTACAGCCGACAAAAGCGATTAAATGAAATAAAAGATGCGTATGATAACTATTTAAGTAAAGCGGAAGAAATAAAAGAGAACGAGCGACTTCTTAAGGATCCGGAGCTCCGGGAACTTGCCTGTGAAGAGATAGAATCTCTAAAAAGGCAGAATAAAGCGTTGATGCAAAAACTTAAGCTGTTGCTGAAACCTGAAGATCCTAATGAAAACAAAGATATTGTTGTTGAGATAAGAGCCGGAGCCGGCGGGGCAGAAGCGTCACTTTTTGTCGGAGATCTTTACAGAATGTACGATCGTTTTGCAACACAAATACACAATTTAAAAGTTGAACTGGTAAGCAGCTCACCGGTTGAAGGCGGCGGATACCGTGAAATTGTTGAATTTATAAAGGGGAGGTCGGCGTGGTCTCTTTTTAGATACGAAATGGGAGTTCACAGAGTTCAGAGAATTCCCGTAACTGAGTCTCAGGGAAGAATACACACATCAACCGCCACAGTTGCCGTTCTGCCGCAGGTTGATCAGGAAGAGGTTCATATTGCCCCCGAGGATCTAAAAATAGATGTGTACAGATCAAGCGGACCCGGCGGTCAATGTGTAAACACAACCGATTCGGCGGTAAGAATAACTCATAGTCCAACGGGTATAGTAGTAACCCAGCAGGATGAAAAATCCCAATTTAAAAATAAGGCCAAAGGAATGATGATTCTTCGCGCAAGGATTGCAGCTTATTATAAAAAAATTGAGGATGAAAAACTGGCAAAGGAACGCAAGGAGCAAGTTAAGACAGGCGACAGATCGTTTCGTATCAGAACATACAACTTCCCGCAAAACAGAGTCACGGATCACAGAATAGGAATCACTATTTATCATTTAGATGCAATAATGGATGGTGAGCTTGATCAAATTATCGGTCCTCTTCGAGTGGCAAATATATCATAAGACAATCATACCATAAGCACATTCACAGTGTTCAAATTGAGAATCTAAATCTGACGGTAAGGCACAAATTGCAGACACAGTTGAGTTATTGTGCAGGGGTCTCATAATCTTAATTTAGCAATCTATTGCAGCAGGCAACAAAAAGAGGAT
>CAZPBP010000051.1:5791-8143 GCA_964584845.1 uncultured Hippea sp. | reverse complement strand
GCCGCAACGAATCTGTAAAGTCTGTCTACAGGAAACGCTTAGACGCTCTTATCAAAATAGCGATTTTAGAAAGTGCCGCAAAAAAGTATAAAACAAAATACGGGATTTATCCAAAAAATTTAAAACAGCTTATCAATAAAAATATATTAACAAAAATACCGACAGACCCGTATGGGGGCACATTTTATATAAATAAAGGTAAAATAAAAACTACAAGCAAACTTGCCGATTATCAAAAGGGCATCCCTAAATAATCCATGAACGATCATCTTGAGTCCCAAATTTATCTCCTCTGCGTTGCAAATCTTGGCAATAGCTCTGCTGTTACCTGCAATTTGCGTCTTGATGAGATAAATTTAGACTCTCAATTTGAAACGCTCCGAATTAATAGGAATGCCCTAAAAGGACGTTAAAGATGAAAGCAATAAAAATAGAGAATGTTCATAAAACATTCCGATCGTTGAAAAAGAAACAGAAGGCAGTTGAGGGAGTCAGCTTTTGCGTCGATACAGGCGAAATATTCGGATTTTTGGGGCCTAACGGAGCCGGCAAAAGTACCACCATAAAAATAATGATGGATCTGATAAAAGCGGATGAAGGAAAAGTATTGATAAACGGTATCGATTCGACTGATTATAGATCCAGAAAAAATCTGGGTTTTTTGCCTGAAAATCCATCATTTGTAGAAAATTTAACCGGCATGGAAACTCTAATGTTTCAGACATCAATGCACAACATTCAAAAAAGAGAGGCTGTAAAGCGCGCGGAGGAACTTATCAATCTATTTGAACTATCCGACTCGGCAGATAAACAGATAAGAAAATACAGCAAAGGAATGATTCAGCGGCTCGGCATTATAGCAGCCGTAATCCACAAACCGGATATAATCATTTTTGATGAACCGATGAGCGGACTTGATCCGGTTGGACGATATCTGTTCAAAAAAATGGTAAAAAGACTGAACAAAGAGGGAGCAACAATCTTTTTCAGCTCACATATCATCAGCGATATAGAAGATCTCTGCAGCAATGTCATAATCCTCAATAAGGGAAAGATAGTCAAAACAATCAATAAAAATGAGATGAAACATCTGTCTTCAGCCGGTTATAAAATTATTTTTGAGGGAGATGCTCAATTGGCGACAAAAATCGGAGAGTTAAATAGTATCGACGGCATAGAAAATCTGGGAGAAACTCTTCATGCCGTAATGATTAAGGAAACAGCACTTCTGATACCCGTCCTTGAAAACCTGAAAGGGCTTGGTCTGAAAATCATCAGCATAAAACCGATCAGAAAAGATCTGGAATCGATATTTATTAAACTCATGCGTTCTGCAAAATAGCTTTTTATCCATCTGAAAAAATTGATTTTTATTGACAAAAGACTTAATAATGATAAGCTTTGCCAATATGAAAAAAGCAATTATTCTTGATGGGAAGGCATTGGCATCTGAAATAAGATCGGACATTGCCGAAAAGGTTGAAAAGAGCAAAAAGAGATACGGCAAAGTTCCCGGATTGGCCGCAATCCTTGTCGGAGATAATTCAGCCGGTACACTCTATATAAATATAAAGAAAAAGGCATGCGTTGCTGCCGGATTTTATACGGTAAATCATCATCTTCCGGACTCCATATCCGAGAATGATCTCATAGAAATCATAAACAATCTCAATGCCGATCACAAAATTCATGGAATTTTGGTTCAGCTCCCGCTGCCGGCATCCATCAACGTAAACAAAGTTATGGGCGCAATAGACCGCTGCAAAGATGCGGACGGTTTCAACCCGTACAATATGGGGATGCTTGCCATCGGTGATCCTCGTTTCATACCATGCACACCCTTAGGTATAATTACACTTCTGGATCATTACAAAATTGAATTTAAGGGAAAAGATGTTGTAATTATAGGCGCAGGAGCGGTTACCGGAAGGCCGCTTGCATCTATGATGCTTAATCGCGGCGCCACGGTTCAGATATGTCATATTTTAACAAAAAATCTTAGGGACAAAGCGAGAGAGGCTGATATAATCGTCAGCTCTACAGGTCATCCGGGACTCGTAAAAGGCGATATGATAAAGGAAGGAGCAGTTGTGGTGGATGTTGGAATCTCAAAAGTAAACGGAAAAATTGCCGGAGATGTAAGATTTGATGAGGTAAGCAAAATCGCATCGTTTATTACGCCTGTTCCGGGAGGAGTAGGCCCTATGACAATAGCTATGCTGATGAAAAACACTTTTCATGCATATAAACTTTCTTTGAAAACCGATGCCTCAAGATAAAACCATTAAGTCGGTACTGATAATCGGATCAGGCCCTATTGTAATCGGGCAGGCATGCGAGTTTGATTATTCG
>CAZPBP010000051.1:0-5781 GCA_964584845.1 uncultured Hippea sp. | reverse complement strand
CTGCAACAATTATGACCGATCCGGGTCTGGCTGATGCAACCTACGTTGAACCTATCACCGTAGAAGCTCTGGAAAAGATTATTATAAAGGAGCAACCGGATGCAATCTTGCCTACGATGGGAGGACAAACGGCACTTAATCTTGTCATAGATGCTGAGAGAAAAGGTATTTTTGAGCGACATCCGATTCGTCTTCTCGGCGCCGATATAAAAACCATCAAAAAGGCTGAGGATAGAGCGCTCTTTAAACGGGCAATGCAGGATATATCTCTCGATGTTCTCAAGTCGGAAGCAATAACCAATATAAAGCAGGCTGAAGATGCAATCAAGAAAGTTGGATATCCGGTAATAATCAGACCCGCTTATACGCTCGGAGGAGCAGGCGGAAGCATTGCGTACAATGAAGCTGAATTTTATAAAAAAGTTAGGTGGGGCATTGATATAAGCCCTATTGGAGAAGTTCTCTTAGAAGAATCGGCGCTGGGATGGAAAGAGTATGAACTTGAGGTTATGAGAGACAAAAAGGATAATGTTGTAATTATCTGTTCCATAGAAAACCTCGATCCTATGGGTATCCATACAGGCGACTCAATAACGGTGGCACCTGTAATGACCTTAACCGACAAAGAGTATCAAATTATGCGGGATGCGGCAATTGCAGTCATACGGGAAATCGGAGTGGAAACAGGCGGATCCAATATTCAGTTCGCCGTTAATCCCAAAACCGGAAGAATGGTTATTGTTGAAATGAACCCGAGAGTATCACGATCTTCAGCTTTAGCAAGCAAAGCAACAGGTTTTCCGATTGCAAAGATTGCCGCACTTCTATCTATCGGATACACATTAGACGAAATTCCAAATGATATAACCGGCGAAACATATGCTGCTTTTGAACCTTCGCTTGACTATGTAGTTGTAAAATTTCCGCGTTTTACATTCGAAAAATTTCCGGATGCAGATAATACGCTGACAACACAGATGAAATCTGTGGGTGAAGTTATGGCAATAGGCAGAACATTCAAAGAAGCGCTGCTGAAATCCATAAGATCCCTCGAAATCGACAGATACGGGTTTGAGTCCCCCGAGTTTGGAGAGAACTTTGATGAAGCATTCAATAAACGGGCAGCGATACCCACACCTGAGAGAATCTGGTACATTGCGGAAGCATACAGACGTGGTTATTCGGCAGATAAGATAAACTCTTTAACAGGTATAGATATGTGGTTCCTGATTCAAATAAAAGAAGCTGTTGAAGTTTCAAATCGTCTTACAAAGGATCAATTAAATTCAGATCTGCTGCGCCAGGCAAAAGAGACCGGTTTTTCAGACAGATATATCGGAAGACTGACCGGAACAAGCCAGCTTTTTATAAGAAAAAAACGTAATCTGTGGAATATAAAATCTGTATTCAGGATGGTTGATACATGCGCCGCAGAGTTCAGCGCAAAAACTCCATACTTCTATTCAACATACGAAAATGAAGAAAATGAATCAATTCCGTCAAAGAGAAAAAAGATACTTATTATCGGTTCCGGGCCAAACAGAATCGGTCAGGGCATTGAGTTTGACTACTGCTGCTGCCATGCAGCATTTGCCTTAAAGGAAGCCGGTATCGAAAGTATAATGGTTAATTGTAATCCTGAAACTGTTTCAACGGACTACGACACTTCCGATCGGCTTTATTTTGAACCTATCACCTTTGAGGATATAATGAGCATTATAGAAAATGAAAAACCCGATGGTGTCATTCTGCAATTCGGAGGTCAGACTCCGCTCAAGCTTGCAAATCCCCTGAAAGAAGCCGGCGTTCCCATTATCGGCACCGATCCCGAGTCAATTGATATAGCTGAGGATAGAAAGCGGTTCGGTGTTCTTGCAAAAAATCTTAACATAAAACAACCTGAAAACGGTTTGGCAGCCACAAAAGACGAAGCAATGAAGATAGTTGAAAGGATAGGTTATCCGGTCATTGTAAGACCGTCTTATGTTCTCGGTGGAAGAGCGATGGAGATCTGTTATGACAAAAGTGAACTTGAACATTACATAGAAGAGGCCGTTTATGTTTCAGGCGACCACCCTCTCCTTGTCGACCGTTTTCTCGAAAATGCAATAGAGATTGATGTTGATGCGGTCGTAGATGGAATTGATGTCGTGATTTGCGCCATAATGGAACATATAGAAGAAGCCGGAATTCATTCAGGTGATTCCGCCTGCTCCATACCTACCAGAACCATTCCTGAAAAGCTGCTTGATATTATCAAAAGTCAAACAAAAGATATCGGTCTCCGATTAAAAGTCAGAGGTCTTATGAATATCCAGTATGCCATTAAAGATGATCAGGTCTATCTGCTTGAGGTAAATCCAAGGTCATCAAGAACCGTCCCGTTTGCAAGCAAGGCAACAGGCATTGCATGGGTAAAGGTTGCCACAGAAATTATGCTTGGCAAAAGTTTGAAAGAACTTGGAGTCAAAGAAATCACGCCTACTCATTTTTCAGTAAAAGAGGTTGTCCTGCCGTTTATCAAATTCTCCGGAACGGATGTGATTCTTGGTCCGGAAATGCGCTCGACCGGTGAAGTTATGGGAACGGCAAAAAGTTTCGAGGAAGCATTTTATAAAGCACAAATCTCAAGTAATAATCCTCTTCCCGATTCAGGGACCGTTTTTTTGAGCGTTTCCGATCCTATAAAAAAGTCGATTATTTATGTAGCAAAACAGTTAAACAAATTGGGAATACAAATCTGTGCGACCCGCGGTACCGCAAAAATTATAGCAGAACATGGGATCGATGTCGATGTCGTAAAAAAATATAATGAAGGAAGACCGAATATCGTTGATATCATCAAAAATCATAAAATAAACTTTATTATAAATATCCCGCAAGGCAGAATAGCCAAAAAAGATTCTTTTTATATAAGAAATGCCGCAATTGTCAATCAGATTCCATATTGCACAACTCTAAGCGAGGCAAAAGCGATTGTAGCATCAATAAAATGGAAGTATAATGGCAACGAGGAAAAATATATGAGTCTTCAGTCGTTGCAGAAAAAATGATGGGATCGATGAGAGGTGCATTAAATGAATAATCTTATAACAGAAGCCGGATATAAAAAACTTAAGAGTGAATTTGAGAAATTAACGAGTCAAAGACCTGAGGTTATCAAATCAATCTCAGTTGCAAGAGCTCAAGGTGATTTGAGCGAAAATGCAGAATATCATGCTGCTAAAGAAAAACAAAAATTTCTTGAAGAAAAAATTGCTCAAATCGGAGAACGTCTCTCCTCAGTAAGAATTATCAAACGTTCTCAGATAAATGCCGACAAAGTTTCGTTCGGCACTACGGTTTTGCTCTATGACATAGATAATGACTCCGAAATAACCTACAGGATAGTTGGACAAGATGAATCGGATCCAAAAAAGGGTATGATATCTATAACAAGTCCTATAGGAAAAGCATTGATAGGCCGCTCGGAAGAAGACGAGGTAGAGATAAGAATTCCATCTGGAATCAGGCATTTTGAGGTAGAAAAGATAACGGTTTGATAGAAACTCAAGGAATCATTATATCAAACAAACGTGCAGCCGGATCAATTCACCGGATTGAAGTAGAAACCGAGCGCATGGAACTCAGCAAACCGGGACAGTTTGCGATGATAGGAATTCCGGATGAGGATTTTCATTTAAACAGACCGTTCAGCATCTACAGACAGAAAGAAAACAGATTGACATTTTTAGTGCAGAAAAGAGGTACAATTACCTCAAGACTCATAAAAAAAAGTACGGGAACAAAACTCAGAATTATCGGTCCTTTGGGAAATTGGTTTCAGGATACACCTGCCGTCATAGTTGCGGCAGGATCTTCTATCGCGACCTTCGGTAGTTTTATAGGTAGGAAGGACTCAACGATTTTCTACGGAGCGGCAACAAAAAATGATCTAATTGATATTAATGCCGATTTTTTTTCCACTATGGACGGAAGCCGCGGATTCAAAGGCAATCTAATTGAACTTTTTATGGCAAAAAGAAAGCAAATCGACAAAAGAAATCTATATATAGCAGGGTCGTCTGCGTTTATTAAAGCCTTTAGAAATCGAATTGACGATGATCTGGCAAACAGATGCTGCGCATCGCTTGAAGCCTATATGGGATGCGGATTTGGCGTATGCCTGGGCTGCGTTATAAATACAAAGGATGGATACAAGCAAGTCTGCAAAGACGGCACCATATTTTCCCTTAAAGAACTTCTGTTATGAGTAGCATTAAGGTAGCAGGATTAATATTCTCCAATCCGTTTATTGCGGCATCGGGAACATTCGGCTATGCAGACAGTTGTCTTGATTTTTATCATCCCAATCTGTGGGGCGGTTTTGTGCTGAAAGGCATTTCACTTGAACCGAGAAAAGGCAATTCTCCTATGCGTATCATTGAAACTCCATCGGGAATGATCAATGCAATCGGTCTTGAAAATATTGGAATAGAACGATTGATAAAAGATAAAATTCCCTTCATTGAAACGCTTCGTTCGGTAGCAATAGCAAACCTCTATGCTGAGACAAAAGACGATTTTATTGAGCTCACAGAAAGGATTAATGAAATAAAAAGAATAGATGCCGTTGAAATAAATATCTCATGTCCGAATGTTAAATCGGGAGGTATGCAATTCGGAGTATCACCAAAGATGACCGAACAGTTGATCAAAAGTATAAAAAAGGTCAGCTCAAAGCCTGTCATAGTAAAGCTTTCTCCAAATGTAGCCGACATCAGCGAGATCGCTAAAGCGGCCGAGGGAGCCGGGGCGGATGCCCTGTCGCTCATAAACACGATTTCCGCAATGATTATCGACACAAAAAAGATGCTCCCCGCACTAACTAACGTGACCGGAGGTTTGTCGGGACCGGCCATACTTCCAATAGCGGTGCGTATGGTTTATCAGGTATACGAGGCGGTATCTATTCCAATAATAGGAGGAGGGGGTATTTCCTCGGCAAATGACGCACTGCAGTTTGTTATGGCAGGAGCCTCTCTTGTTTCCATAGGAACATACAACTTTATTTCACCGGCTTCGATTCCTGTAATCATAAAACAATTCAATAATGAGGTAAAAAAAACTGGTTATTCGTATTCTGATCTTATCGGTATTGCTCACAGGCAGCATTTCACTTAATGCTTCTGCATCAAGCTTAGACAAATTCATACAGAACTTCAGCAAGGCAAAATGCGTAAAGGCTGAATTTAAGCAAAAGAGCTATATAAAACTGTATAAAATATGGAAAAGCGCAAAGGGAACGGTTTATATAAAAAGAAATACAGGAATAATTTATATATATTCTAATAAAAAAATAACAGGCATATACAAAAATATGGTTTTTCTTTTCAGAAAGGGGGCGGCACCTTATATGAAAAGAGTTCCCAAAGAAGATCCGATTGCATTCTTATGGAAAAGCAGCGCTCTCAGCCAATTTGATATAAGCAAAAAGAAAGAAGGCTGGCAATTTGTTATGAAAAAAAACCCTGATTACAAGGCAATCGTCGAATTCGACAGTTCCGGATTCCCGTCAGTCATAAAACAAACAGATCTTTTCGGCAACATAACCGATTTCTATTTTAATAAACAAAAATTTGAATGCGATTTCAGCATTAAACGTCTGTTTGAAAATTATTTGAAGCGTTTCAAATAATTAAACCGCGGTGCTATAAACATTCACAATTCTTTACGAGGTTTTCTACAGGGCAACTCTGTTAATTCTGAGCGTTTGAAATCTAAAGCCCAAATCCGCCGATA
>CAZPBP010000050.1:0-8151 GCA_964584845.1 uncultured Hippea sp. | reverse complement strand
AAGTCTCTTGAGATTACGGGAGAGCAGTTTGCAATAATGAAAATTATCCAGGAGCATGCGAATCTGTCGCAAAACCAGATAGCAAAAATTATATCAAAGGATAAAACAACCATAGCGAGGGCTATAGATCTGCTTGAGAAGAAAAAACTCATATCCAAAAAAAGATCTGCTGATGACAGGCGAATGTATCTGATTGAGATAAATGAAAGCGGCAGGCAGATTCTCTCCCAAGCTATACCTATTGTAATTAGATACAACAAAATCATAAAAGACAGAATAAACGACAAAGATGAAGAAGCTTTTCTTAGGGTGCTCAATGTCATGCTGAATGCATCCAAAAGTTTGTCGCAAAAGGAGCAAGGATGAAAATTTTATATAGAACTGCCGTTATACTGTTAATCAGCCTGAATATTCCGCTTGCCGGTGCTTTGGCAAAAACCGGAACGATGCCGGGCGGCCGAATTGTAGCCGTGGATGTTTATAGGGTTTCAAAGCCGTCTAATGTTCCTGTTATGCTGGAATATCCTGCAAGACTCAAAAGTACACAAAAGATTCAGATCGTAGCGAGGGTGACAGGCATATTGGTAAAGAAATTTTATACAGAGGGAAAATTTGTCAGAAAGGGCGACCTGCTATACAAAATAGAACCCGGCAGCTATCGGGCTGCAGTAGATGGAGCAAGGGCTCAACTTCAGATGGCCAAAGCCCGGTTAAATAAAGCAGCAAGGGATTGGAACCGGATTAAAGCAATGTATGCGGATAATACGGCAAGTCAGCTTCAAAGAGATGCATCGCTATCGGCGTATGAAATTGCCAAAGCCGGGATTATAAATGCCAAAGCAACGCTAAAAATAGCAGCGATCAAGCTTAGCTACACTGATGTCAGAGCAACTATCAACGGTATTACAGGTCTAAAATCTGCGGATGTGGGTAGTTTGGCAACAAATGGAACGCCGCTTGTCGGAATAACTAAAGTTAATCCTATATATGCCGAGTTCTCAATTCCCGACATAAATATTATTAGAGAAAAATATTATATCAAAAACGGAAGATGGGAGAAGGCGGCAGACGGCAAAATCAAAGCTGTTATTAAAATAAACGGCAAACAGTACAATAAGGAGGGATTTGTTAATTTTGTAGATGCAGATATAGACCCCGGAACATCAACCGTTAAAGCGAGGGCGATATTTCAGAATCCGAGCAGATATTTAATGCCCGGAGAATTTGTAAGAATTCTGCTGCATGGGTTTTTTAGAAAAGATGCCATTATGATACCGCAAAAGGCTGTTTTGCAAAACCCGCTGGGTGCTATGGTGTTTGTGGCAGATAAAGGAAAAGTTCAAATAAGACCTGTGAAACTTGGTGAAACATCCGGGCAATATTATATTATTGAACGCGGCTTAAAAGAGGGCGATTTGGTGATTGTCGATAATTTTTTTAGAGTTAGACCGGGAACATCTGTAAAAATAGATAAAACTATTAATGCCAAGAGACAATAATAATGTTTTCTAAATTTTTTATAAACAGGCCCATATTTGCAACGGTAATATCCATAATTATTGTTCTGATGGGACTTATTGCAATTAAAGGATTGCCTATTCAGGAATATCCAAGTATCGTTCCGCCTCAAATTAGTGTACAGGCCATATATCCGGGCGCAGATGCTCAAACGCTGTCTAAAACAGTTGCCGCGCCGCTTGAAGAAGCAATAAACGGCGTTAAAAATATGATATATATGAAATCAACGGCATCTCCAAGCGGAGTATTGACCTTGAGCGTTTCGTTTAAGATCGGTACAGATCCGGCTGTAGCAAAGGTTGATGTTAATAACAGGGTACAGACGGCTCTAAGCAGGCTGCCTGAAGCTGTCAGAAGGCAGGGTATCAGCGTTAGAGAAAGGTCTCCCGATATTTTAAAAGTTTTTGCTTTTACCTCTAAAAAAAGCAAGCACAGCACTCTCTATATTGCAAACTATGTGCTTATAAATGTGTTGGGTAATTTAAAAAGAATTCCCGGTATCGGTGAAGCCATAATATTCGGAAATCAGAATTACTCAATGAGAGTGTGGCTGAAGCCGGACAAGCTGGCTTACTATGGATTGGCCGTAACTGATGTTATAAATGCCATAAGAAGTCAAAATGGTCAATTTGCGGCAGGTCGAATCGGGCAGGAGCCGATAAAAAATAAGCAAACATACACATACACGGTTACAACGAAAGGACGATTAAAAACGGTTAAAGAGTTTCAAAACATCATTATAAGATCAAATAGCGACGGTTCTGCGTTAAAACTCAAAGATGTCGCAAGGGTGGAGCTGGGATCTGAACGATATTATCTTGACGGCAGCTTCAATAATCATCCATCCGTATTTGTAGGAATTTTTTTATCTCCCGGTGCAAATGCCCTGAGCGTTTCAAAATCTGTGGACAGCACTATGAAAGATTTATCAAAACGATTTCCTTCCGATCTTAAGTATCACAATGTTTACGATACTACAAAATTTGTGCGTGAATCAATCAAAGAGGTTATATATACTTTCCTGTTTGCAATCTTCCTTGTTATCATTGTTATTTATCTTTTTTTAGGGACGATAAGAGCTACTATTATACCGGTGCTTGCTATCCCCGTGTCCATAATAGGCACCTTTGCAGGATTTTATGCTGCGGATTTTTCCATCAATTTCTTGACACTTTTTGGTTTGATTCTGGCAATAGGACTTGTTGTAGATGATGCCATAGTTGTCATAGAAAATGTTGATCGAATTTTGAACACAAATACAGAAAATCTTAGCGTTAAAGATGCCGTTATCAGAGCTATGAGCGAAATTACGAGGCCCATTGTTGCCATTGTGCTGGTACTCTCAGCTGTTTTTATTCCCGCATCGTTCATAGGCGGCTTCAGCGGGAAAATGTATCAGCAGTTTGCTTTAACTATTGCAACATCTGTCATTATCTCCGGCATTGTAGCTTTAACACTTACGCCGGCAATGTGTGCCGTATTTTTAAAGAAAGAAAGGAAAAAGCAATTCTGGCTTACAAGAAAATTCAATATCTTGTTTTATAACATAACAAAAAGCTTTACAAAAGGCGTTAGACACACTATTAGATTCAGTGCTTTTAGTATAGTTTTATTCATAATTATGCTTGTTGCGGCAAATTTTGTCATAAATAAACTTCCAACCGGCTTGGTACCGTCTGAAGACAAGGGCGCTATTATAGTTATTGATTATTTAATGCCCGGAGCATCGTTGAGCAGAACCGTAAAAGTTCAAAAAGATATTAATACAATGCTGCTGAACAACCCCAATATAACAACGGTCGGATCTATGGCAGGACTTGATTTGTTTACTTTCGCCTACAAAACGGATGCCGGAACCGGCTTTGTCCATTTAAAAGACTGGTCAAAAAGAAAAGAAAGCTCTCAAGAGATTGCAAGAAGACTTATTGGCCGGTTTTCGCAGTATAAAAAAGCGTATGTAATAGCTTTGAATCCTCCGCCTATTATGGGTATGAGTATAACAGGCGGATTTGAGATGTATGTTCAGGACAGGACGGGTTCGGATATACGCCTGTTGAATAAATATGCACAAGAAATAGTAAGAAAAGCAAATCGAAGACCGGAACTTATGATGGCAAGATCAACACTTAATACAAACGTGCCGCAATATCGCATAGCTGTTGATAGAGAAAAGGCAAAATCGCTTGGCGTTCCTATAGCCAATATATTTACAACACTTCAGGCAACGTTCGGAACCGCTTATGCCAACGATTTTAACTTATACGGCAGAGTATATCATGTAAATATTCAATCGGAGGGAAATTTCAGGAAAAATATAAAAGATTACAATGATGTATTTGTGAGATCGACAAACGGCAACTTGATTCCCATAAGTTCACTCGTAAGTCTCAAAAGGATTATAGGGCCAAGTATAGTGCAAAGATTCAATGGATTTCAATCGACTGAAATAACAGGGCAGCCTCGATTTGGATATTCATCAGGAGATGCTATGAGGGCTATCCAAGAGGTTGCAAAAGAGGTTTTGCCTGCAGGTTATACGACTGCCTGGACAGGAACATCGTATCAGGAAAATAAGTTATCCAACGCAGGGAATAAATCATTTATATATGCCTTGGTTTTTGTATTTTTAATTTTGGCGGCTTTGTATGAGAGCTGGAGTATTCCTTTCGCAGTTATATTATCTGTTCCGTTTGCGCCTTTTGGTGCGGCGCTGGCAGTTTGGCTTAGAGGGTTTGAAAACGATATCTATTTTCAGGTAGGTATTATAACACTTGTGGGTCTTTCAGCTAAAAATGCTATTTTAATGGTTCAGTTTGCACAGCAAAGACTTAAGGCGGGATATAAACTGATCGATGCAACTATTGAGGGAGCGAGAATCAGATTCAGGCCTATTGTTATGACATCGTTTGCCTTTGTTGCAGCGACTTTGCCTTTGGCGTTCAGTGCCGGCGCAGGAGCAAACAGTCGCCGCATAATAGGCACAACAGTGGTTGGAGGCGATCTTTTTGTAACATTGATCGGCATATTTTTCATACCGCTGTTTTACTATCTTATAATGCGGATAAAAGAAAAATTTTCAGGCGCAGGTAAAGGACGATGAAAATTAGATATGCGATCATCGCAGCCGGCACGGTTTTGATGTTTGCGGGCTGCTCTATGGCTCCAAAACTTGTTATTCCAAAAACAGATTTGCCTTTAACGTATACTGCCGTCAATAAAAATGGTGAAATCAACATAAACTGGTGGAAAGGTTTTGATGACAGCAACCTGAATAAACTTATAGCTGAGGCACTCAAAAATAATGACGATCTTAAACTGGCGGTAATAAGAGTAAATGAAGCTTCTTCATATCTGGAATTAAGCAGAGCTAATTTATATCCGGTTATCAATGCTGCCGCATCAGGATATAGGCAAAAAAGCAGCAACAAAATTTTTGGCGGCGGAGCGATCTTTAACAGTTTTACAATTTCTCCATCTATTGGATATGAACTTGACCTTTGGGGAAAGCTGAAAAACCGGAAGACAGCTGAAATCTCATCAGTTTTGGCAGCTCAAGCCAATAGAGCGGCTGTGAAACTGACTTTAATTTCAGATGTTGCAAGTATATATTTCAATCTTGTCTCCGTAAATAATCAAATCAGGATCACGGAAACAGCCGCCGAATCTTTCAGGCAAATTTATGAATATAGAAAAAATCAATATAAATACGGCGATATAAATGAGATGGCTGTGTATCAGGCAAAAGCCCAATATGAAAATTCCAAACTATTGATCGAATCGATAAAACAGGAAAAAACTCTGCTGGCAAGCGCACTATCAATGCTTCTCGGCAAAACCCCGAAAGAAATTTTTGAGGCAGAAATTATGCTGAATAAGAGACTGCCGAAGCCCGCAGAAGTTCCGGTCGGACTGCCTTCAACTTTGCTCGAAAACAGACCGGACATAAAGTCGGCCGAGGAGAATCTAAGGGCAAAAAATGCGATGGTGGGTGCCGCAAAAGCAGCATATTTCCCTAATATTTCCCTAACAGGATCGTTCGGATATCAGAGTAAAATATTGAGTGATCTGATAGATTCATCGGCAGAAATCTGGCAGATAGGAAAACTTGTGAACATGCCTGTTTTCAATTTCGGCAGAATTAAATCGAATATAAAAATATCTGAAGCTGAAAAAGGTGCAGCGCTTATTAGCTATGAAAAGACGGTCAGAAACGCATTCAAAGAGGTATATGACGCATTAAATAAACTCAAAATTTCAAGAGAAAAGTTGAAAATGCGGCAAAAGCTGACTGCATCGCTAAAAAAGGTGTTAATGCTGTCTAAAAAACGGTTTGAGTACGGATATTCGAGCCATCCCGAACTGCTTGATGCGCAAATAAAATTTTTGAATGCTAAGCTTAATCTGGTTAGATCAAATGAAGAAGTGATAGCAAATGAAATACTGCTATATAAAGCTTTGGGTGGAGGATGGAGCACAAAACAGTTGCAAAACTGACTTTGCGTACCAAGCATAATTTTCAGCGAAAAGAAAAAGCATTTTCTTTTTCTCGACCTGCATAAAAAATTTAAAGAAACCTATTTATCCGGCGATCTTAATAATTAGACCGTTGCACAATAAGCACCTTCACAGCTTATTGTGCAGTGGTCTCATTATGTTATGCTTGAAATAAGGATATAAAGATTGAATAAATATCCGGCTCCAAAAGCAAAAAGAAGCGGAGCTGAAAGACGCTTAGTTATCAGCAATGAAACAAGAATAAGCAAGGATGATATTATCGGAGTCAGAATAATCTCAAGAGTTGCTTTCCCTAAAATCCATTGCGTTGCAGTAAGCCCTATTGCAACCGGAATCACAGATTGAAATACCATTGCTCCGGTTATATTTGTCAATGCAAGGGTGTCCTTCTTTTTTAGCAGCCATCTGAATGAGTTATACTTTTCCGGCAGTTCAGTGGCAAACGGAGCAATAATTACCGCAACAACAAACAAAGAAGCGCCTAGTCCTGCTCCCAGTTCTTCAATTTGTCCAACAAAAAGTCTGCCGGCAGCGACAAGTATAATCAGGGATATAATCAGCTGCGATGACGCAAAAAAGGCAGATTCCTTTATTCCGTTTATTTTTGTAAAAAGCAGCTCCTCGCATTCGCCCTGAGAACCCGATTTATCCTTCAGATTTAATACCACATAAATAATGTATGAAAAAATCAAAATTACCGCAGCTATAATATGGAACAGTCTGCTATCAAAAATAAATGAGGCGACAAACAATATAAGGTAATTCATAATAAAAAAGAGTGTATCGCGGATTATCGGCTTTTTTGGAATATCAAAATACAGGTTTTCTCTCTTTTTTAATAATCGCATGATGATTATTGTCAATGCCATAAGAAAACAGGTTAATGTTGCAAGCATAAGCGGAGCACCCAAGATTGCTCCTATACCTATTTGATTTACAGATTTACCCAATAAAAATGCTATGATGGGGATAATCGTCTCCGGCAGTGCGGTTCCGGTTGCAGCAAGCAGAGATCCTGTAGTTGAGTTTGAAAGAGAAAAGGAATCTCCGAGCCACTCAACTGCATTACTGAAGAGCTCACTTGCTGCAATTATTAAAGCTATGCTTAAAACAGATAAAAAAAACGTCGTCAATAGGCAGCCTTTTTATTACAGATCGGCAGCAAGATTCCGACCGAGCTCCTTTATTTGTGCAAAATCCTCCTCTGTGGGACGAAACTTTATTCTAAAAGGTTCATGCGGCACTCTCATCCTCAAACTTTTCATATGCCTGGCAATTGAAACCGTGGCCTCTCCGCTCCAGCCGTAAGAACCGAATGTGAATCCAAACTTTCCCTTTCGTTTTATGGTAGCGGTGCTTGCCAAAAATTTCCATATCGGTTCGGGGGCATCACCGTTTATTGTCGGAGTTCCTATAGCAATTCCATCTGCACGTTCTGCAACATCAATTACGGATGAAAGCTCCATTTCTGAAAGATTTCCTATATCCATCATTGCAACACGCACGCCCGACTCCTGAACCCCTCTGCCGAATGCCTTTGCAAGATTTGCAGTATTACCATAAGCCGTAGTGTAGGCAACCAGCATAAGCTTGCCCTTTTTTTTCGTATCGGGCTGACTCCACTCTCTGTAACGCTCCATATACGATCCGGCATCTTCTCTTAATATGGGGCCATGGCTTGGGCATATAATATCAATATCAAACCGATCAAGCTTTTTAAGCGCTTTCAGTACATATTCCTTGTAAGGTCTCATAATTATATTGAAATAGTAATGAAACGGTCTTGCAAAATCATTCGTCAGATCATTGAACATTCGTTCATCGCAGTAGTGAGATGCAAAAATGTCGCATGAATAGAGCAGTTTATCTTCAGGTACGTAGGTACACATGGTGTCGGGCCAGTGAAGAAAAGGGGTGATTGCAAATTTAAGCGTTTTCCCGCCCAGATCTATTTCCATATCATCATAGGCCGATATGGGGTCAATTTTCCTATTCAGGATATTTTGCAGAAAACTTTTCCCGGCTGCTGAAACTATCAGTTTTGCATTCGGCAGTTTATCAAGTATAAGCGGCAAAGCACCTGAATGATCAGATTCATTATGATTTACCACCACATAA